>JBGQNR010000234.1:0-9869 GCA_041501225.1 Acidobacteriota bacterium | reverse complement strand
GGGATACTTTATCCCCCGGCTCGGCACGGCGCACGATGTCGGCTGCGGTTTTTCGTGCACGATCCCAACGGTCCCCATAGGCCATGCTCATCGAATCGTCGAGCAGAATGACATGGGCGTGAGTCGCGCGGCCGGTGGCGGCAGCAGCCTGAGGCCGATCCCAGAAGGGGCGCATGAAGGCAAGCGCCAGGAGCAGGAGAGCCAGGACACGGACGAGAAGAAGCAGGAGGTGCCGCAGTTTCTGATAGCGGATGGTCCGCTTGCTGATCTTCCTGAGAAACATCAGCGTGGAAAACTCGATCTTCTGCGCACTCTCCCGTTTGATCAGATGCAGCAGAATGGGTACGGCCGTCGCCAATGTCCCCAACAGAAACCACGGATTCACGAAACTCATGTCCGACCTCAGACCTCCGGCTTCCGACCCCCGACCTTTCTGAAGGGGGTCGGAGGCCGGATCAGTACAGTTGCGCCCGCCGCGCCAGGTAGGTATACAGGGCCTGGTCCAGCGGCTGGGAAGTGTCGATAAGCTGATAATCCATCCGGTCCTTCTGGCATTCCATCTCAAAAGCCGCAATCTGGCTGCGAATAAGCTTCAGATATTCCTGGCGCAGAAAATCCGGAATCACGTGCATTTCCTCTCTGGTCTCCATATCGACGAACTGGGCGCTCTTGTCGAAATCGAAGCGCAGCTCGGCAGGATCCAAGACATGGAATACGATGATATCGTTGCCGCGGAAGGCAAGATTGCGCAACCCGATCATCACCTGCTCGGCATCGTCGTAGAGATCCGAGACCACGATCACGATTCCCCGGCGGCGCAGCCGCGCCGCCACATCCACCAGGGGCTGGGCGAAGCTGCTGCGTTCCACAGCCTGAACGCGCTCGATCGCATGCAGCACGGTGTTCAAGTGGCCTATGCTGCCGCGCGCCGGCACCTGTTCACGGACACGATCGTCATAAGCCGCAAATCCGATGCCATCCCGCTGTTTGAAGACGAAGTACGCAAGACTGGCGGTCAGGAACTGGCCGTACTCGAGCTTGGTTATGCCCTTGCTGCCATACGCCATCGAACGGCTGCAGTCGAGAATCAGATTCACCGCGGTGTTGGTCTCTCCTTCATATTCCTTGACGTAGAAACGGTCCGTGCGCCCGAACACTTTCCAGTCGATCTTGCGAATATCGTCCCCCGGCCGATAGTGGCGGTATTCGGCGAAGTTCACACTGAAGCCCAGGTGCGGCGATCGATGCAGACCTGAAATAAAACCTTCCACGACCGTGCGCGCCACCAACTCCAGGCTGGAAATGCGCGTCAGCGCAGCCGGATCGATAAAGCGCGTCGGCTGCGGCGTCGTCGATTGAACATGTATCATCTCTTCTCCGAATCCCTCTGAAATGAACCTTGATCTCTGACCGCCGTGCGGCGCCCGGCGCCCACTCTAGAGTCCGGACTTTGGCGTCGGCACCGTCTCCAGCAAACGTCGGATGATCTCGTCGGTCGTTATCTTTTGAGACTCCGCATGGAAGTTGGTCAGGATCCTGTGCCTCATGATCGGATAGGCCAGCGCCTGGATATCTTCAATGGCAACGTTGAAGCGGCCGTTTAACAGCGCCCGGGCCTTCCCGCCCAGCACAAGATACTGCGAGGCGCGCAGGCTGGCGCCCCAATTCACCCAGTCCTTTACGAAGTCAAGTCCGCCATTGTTCGGACGGCTGGCGCGCACCAGCGCTACGGCGTAGCGTCCGACCGATTCAGGGACAGGCACCCGGCGGACCAGTCGTTGAAACTCCAGGATATCCTCGCCGGTCAATGTGCGCACAATCTCAGGCTTCTTCAGCATCGTAGTTTCGCGCACCACCTCCAGCTCATCCTCGGCATTGAGATATTCAATGATGATATTGAACATGAAACGGTCGAGTTGTGCTTCCGGCAGAGGATAGGTGCCTTCGAGCTCGATCGGGTTCTGAGTGGCCAGGACGAAGAATGGCCGGTCCATAGGGTAGGTAATCCCCTGAACGGTCGCCTGCAACTCCTCCATCGCCTCCAGCAGCGCGGCCTGAGTCTTGGGGGGCGTGCGGTTGATTTCATCGGCGAGCAAAATGTTGGTGAAGATCGGACCCTTGATAAATGACATCTGGCGCTTGCCGGTGCTGACATCCTCCTGAATGATGTCGGTCCCTGTGATGTCAGCCGGCATCAAATCAGGAGTGAACTGTATGCGTTTGAACTGCAGATCCAGGATACTGGCCATGGTCTTGATCAACAGGGTCTTGGCCAGGCCGGGGACACCCGTGATCATCGAATGGGCCCCCACAAGCAGTGAGATCATGACTTGTTCAACCACCGCATCCTGGGCCACGATAACCTTCTTCAATTCGGTGAGGATCTGGCGATAGCTTTTGTTCAGCTTCTCGACCGATGCCGCATCTTCGCTGACAGCCTGCTGGATCGTTTCCATCTGCTGCTTCCCTTTCTTTAGACCGGAACATGCCAAGGAGGTTTGCCGGTCGAAATCAGTGAGTCAAGGCGTAGAGGATATAGTTCACGCCGTATTTGAAACCTTCGTTCGTATCCTGGAAGTTATAGAACGGATCGGCAGACCACTCCCAGTAATCGCTGATGTCATTGTTGTAGTCGACGACCATCATCAAGCGCCCGTTGTCATCCTTCATCCCCCAGTATTCCGGCCTGTTAAACCGGGAGTAGGGGGGCTCGAGATTGAGACTCGAGATATCGTAAAAACAGGTCCAGATTGGGTGGGTGCGCGGCAACTCTTCCAGGGATCGATCGGGAAATACATACCTCAAGAGATCGATGAAGTTGTTGAACTCCCGCTGCCCCCGGAAGTCATCCACGATCAGGAATCCGCCGCGCAACAGATACTCGCGCATATTGTGGATTTCCTTGTCCGAGAGAGTGATGTAACCCACCTCGCAAAGATAGGCAATCGGGTACTTGAAGACCTCGTCGCTCTCGAAGCTCACGATGTGACCGCCGGGATTCGCGTCGATCCTGGTGATCTCGCCCAGGATCTTCATCAGGTTCTCCTCGGACCGCGGAAAATCGTGGCTCCAGGGGGGGCCGTTCCCATCTCCGATTCCTCCCCGCCAGCGGAACGACATCGGGTACTTAAACTGGATGCGCGCAAAGGCAAACTTGCTCTCGTCGCGGGGCAGTTCCCGTTGGGCCAAGGCCCACCAGGCCCCTGCCAATAGCAGAGCCAGCGCAAGGAGAGGCCACACGACTTTCCTCTTGAGCCATCGGCCATTCCCGACCCGTCGCATCATTCCTCTCACCGGATACCTCCAGTGCTCCGACAGTCTCTGTCGAACTGCCATGATTTACTTGCGTTCATTCAACTTCAGCAGCAGCTGCTGCGCTTTTTCAAACGTCGGGGCGATTTCGAGCGCACGCAAGGTCTCGAGCTTCGCCTCCGCCTTCTTACCGGCTCCGAAAAACGATCGGGCGAGATTGTAGTGCGCTCCTGCCGGGTCCGGCGGATTCAGCCCGAGGTTTACCTGATAGGCGGCAATCGCCGCCGGCCAGTTCTCCGCTTCTACGGCCGCATCCCCAAGCAGACTGTGAACCTTGACGTCATAAGGATCGATAAAGACCGACAGCTCCAGGACCTTTGCCACATTGGCCCAATCCTTCCGCTTGCGATAGATCTCCGCCGCGCGGGTGAGCGCTACGACCGATGTTTCGTCATAGCCGGCCCAGGCATTAAACTGCGCCAGCGCATCTGCATCTCGCCCCTGCTCGAGATACATATCACCCAAAATCTCGTAGGGATTTCCGCGCTGGACGAAGGCCGGGAACAGGCTTTCGGCCTTTTTGAGACAGGTTTCTGCCGCATTGTACGATTTTTCCTGGCGCAGCCGCGCTCCCAGATCCAGATTGGCAAAGAAATCATCCGGATTCTTCTTGAGCAGAGCGGCCAGCTCCGCCTCATCTGGCGGTTCGCCGGCAGCCGCCCGGGCCTGGAGTCTTTGAAAGTCGAGCCGCGAGGCAATGGCTTTCAGCCGCGCATCGAGAAACGCGGCGTACTGCGCATCCACGGTCTTTTCATCCCACCCGAGCGTCTGGCGGAACACTTCTTCCGTCGGCTTGTTTTCCGCAAACAGCACCAGGGATTGCCGGATCTTCTCAAATCCGAACTTCTCTTCCACCATGCTGCAAAAGAGCCCGGCCTGGTAGTAGGAAAGTTCAACCTGCTCCGGAGACCTCGGACGCATCATGCCGGCATTCAGCTCGCTCACTTTCAACAGCTTGCCTTCCTTATAGGCCTTAACGAAGGCAGCCGTGAGATCGTCGCCCCAGCCCGGGCGGGCTTTCTGCTCCTCGTAAACTGAAAGGCCCTCGGAATACCAGCGCGGGATATTATGCTTGGTCATCTGCAGTGTCATGACGTGGGTAAACTCGTGCCAGAGCGTAGTACCCCAGTTAAAGTCCCCGATCGTTCGCGCGCGGGGCGAATCCAGCGCCACTACCTTGCCGAAGCAGACGCCGAGCGCGCCCAAGCCCGGCAGGCCCAGCGTGCGCACGGCAAACCCTCCCTCGTCGGGGAAAATCTCGATCTGCAGCGGTCCTTCCGGCGTAAAGCCATAGCGGGCGGTCAACCGCGCATAAGCCTCCTCCGCGAGTTTCGTCGCATAGGGCGGGAGGACGGGCATGTCCTCTTTCGCCATTTTGAATACAAAGTGCTCGCTGCGCACCGTGCCGAACTTGTCCATCTGGTCCAACAAATCGAGGGTGTTGAACGCCCAGATGTTGAATGGATCGCCGTCGAAGGCCTGCTGGACCATGCTCCGGCCTTCCTTGAGGTCACCGATGCGCATGAGGTTCATCCCCATGCTGGCATACGCGGGGAATAGCTTCGGACTGAGCGCGACTGCTTTGCGATCAAAATCCACGGCTTCGCGGTACTTCCGGCGCATGACCATGCTGTCCGCAAGCGTATGGTACAGCCGTCCGTAGGACGGGTTGATTTTCAGAATCTCCTTTTCGATGCGGTCAAACGAGGACGTGTCTTCGCGAATCTGGTAATAGACAGCCTCCAGGCTGAGCGCATCGAGGTCCCGGGGATTGACCGCCAGGGCGCGCTGAATTTCCTGCCATGCAAGGTCGTACCGCTCCTCCGAAATCCGCAGCTCGGCAAGGAGGTTCAGCGACGGCACGAAATCGGGATTAATGTGCAAGGCAGCGCGTGCGTAAGTCTCAGCCTCGCTGTTGCTTTCATATTGCTTGGCCAGCGCGATGCCCAGGAGAGCGGGCGGATAGTTTTTGTTGATGTTCAGACAATCCCTGAACACGCTGATCGCTTCGGGAGGCTGGTATTTCTCCAGGAAGAGGTATCCGAAGTTGTTGAGCGCATCCAACGGAGCGCCCGGGCCAGGCTTGGCGCCTGTGGCGTCGATGAATATGTCCTTGGCATCCTGGATGTAGCCTCGGCGCCAGCCTGCAAGTGCGATCGTGCCCAGTTCGTGGGCCCCGGTCACCAACCCTTTGCGATACTCGTCAATGAGTCCATCCCAAAGGGAATTGGCTTCGGTGGCGCGCCCCAAGCTTTCCAGCAGATCCGCCAATTCGGTCGCCGCTGAGCGGCGCAAGATCCCGGGCGCCAGCGCGCGGCGCAAATGATCCTCCGCCCCCGCATAATCTCCGATTGCGCGTGCCGACCGCCCACGCTCGAGCTGCAGTCCGGCTGACGTATTGCGCGCCTTGAGAAACTCATCGCCCTTTTTGCATGCTTCCTGGTAGGCTCCGGTTTCGCGCAGCATTTGCATCAAGCCGATCTGGCTCTCTTCCTGATCGGGCCGCGCACGCAGGACCGCTTCGAAGCCCTTCCGCGCAAGAGCGTAATCACCGGCACGCAGGGCGGCCGCCGCTTCGGTGGCGCTCTGCGCCCAGACGGGAGAGCTGCTTAGCCACAGCAGGATGAACCACGAAAAACGCGAAATACACAGAAGCTGATTTCGAGTGTTTCGCACATATCGCGGCATGAAATTTTGGATAGGAACCATATTATTTTTTCCGGAGTTTGGCCTGTACCTCAGCCAGTTTGAGCAGCAACTCCTCCAATTTCTTCATGTAGTCTGCTTCGGCCATTTCATCCTTGACCGATTTCAGCACTTCGATCTGCTTCTCCAGCGATTGAGCTTCCTTGGCCAGCGCCTGGGATTCGGCGCTCATATCGCCCGACAGCAACAGAGGCGACCCGCGATCCAGGTAAGCCGAGCGGGACAGAAGAGTGGTGCGCGTCACGGCGTCGGCAAGAGAAAGCGCCTGAGCGTCGCCGTTGTCGCTCAACACAGGATGTTCTGTTTGCAGGCTCCCTTCCTTTGTGTAAGACTCCTCCACCTTGCGGGCGGCATAGCTGAACGCTTCAAAGATCGAAACCCGGCCGTTCTTGTCGACGTCCGCATTGTTGTTGGCGAGGGCCTCGATGAAATACTTCCCCAGATGGGTCAGATTTTTCTCGGTGCCGCTCTTGGTCGCGGAAATAATTACTTTTCCCTTCCCCGCCAATGCCTCCAGGCTCCCCCCGCTGCAGTTGGTGGCATTCACAATGATGTAACGCTGGGCCGGAATGGAATAGAACAGGGCCGCCAGTTCCAGCGCCGTGGGGTCGGGACCGACGAGATTGAACTTGTAGTTCTTACCATCAGAATCGCCGTGACCTTCCAGGAACACAAACACCGTATCGTCTTTGCTCGCGCGGCTCGCGATTTCCCTGCACGCTTTCTCCAGGTTTTCCCGGTTCGATACGTACTGGATCCGGGCGGGATCCAGCTTCGGATCGTCGAACAGGGCAATGACATGATCGCGCGGAAATCCCAACGGGCCTTCAAGCAATCCGCGCAGGTCCGCCAATTCCTTCAAGTACTCCTTTTGCAGTCCAGGTTCGCCGCTGATGCCCACTACGAGGATCGCCCAGCGCGGGTCATTCGCCGGTTGGCCTTGATGCTCTGCACGCATTCCTCCGGGAAACAGCAGACAACCAGCCACCAATGACACGAAACAGGCGCAGATTTTGCGGATCAAGTTCTGCAATAGCACCCTCATGCGAGCCCCTTGCGTTTTCTCAGAATCCACTCGGCAGAAACAGCTCCGGCCAGCAGCAGGAACCAAATCGGCATGTCCCAGAGTTCTTTTTCCTCCAGCCGCGACGCGCCTTTATCTGAATAAGAGATGTCTTCGGGAAGAGTGCGCGTGGCGTTCGCCGTGTAGTAGCGCCCTCCGGTGTCCGCCGCCAGCTTTTTGAGCAGGTCGGCTTTTAGGTTGGCGTCGTGGTATTCCTCGAGGGAGTCAGCGATACGGAAGTTGGCGCGGGCGATGCCCAGGCTTCGAGTTCCCCGGAAGGCCTCGGTGGTAACCTCGTAAATCCCCTCTTCCTGCGGCTTGTATGTGGCGGAGTACTGTCCCTCCTTGCTCAAATCCCAGATGAGCGGCACCGAGCTCAACGCACCCGACGGAGCCTTCACCCGCGCGCTGACCTGCGCGTTGTTGAGATGCATAAACGCTTCGTCGTTGACTTCCGCACGCAGGATGACCGTATCGTCCAATGAATAGGAATGCTTGTCCGTCTCGAGGTTGACCTGATCCGGCACTTCATTGACGAGCCAGCGCAGCAGTTGCCGGTAGAATAGATCATGGAAGTTGTTTTTGGAATCCTGCTGCATGCGCCAGCGCCACGTGGAATCGGTCGTCAGAGCCATCGATTTGCCGCGGCCGAATCGCTGGAAGGCCAGAATCACAGAATATTGGCCGCCGGCATCACGCACCGAAGATTGAGCCAGAATCGTCGCCCCCGGCTTGGGCCCGCCGGCGGGATTGAATCCGAGCAGTGCCGGCGCCTCATCCCACCTCTTTTTGTTCTCCTTTTCGTCCATCGCGAGCCGGGTAGCAGGATGCTGAAGGCCATAATTCGTCAATTCGGCCTTGAACTCGCTGACCTGATAATGGGACACCTCATTGCCTGGGCCCAATCGCAAGGCAATCGGCAGAACATCCTCGATCGGCGTGTTGATGTAGCCGCCCTGTCCGAAGGAGTTTTTGCCGCCAAGCATCAACAGGCCGCCGCCCCGCTGGCTTACAAAATCCGAGAGCATGCGCAGCTGGTCGTAGGTAAAGAAGCTCGCCTCGGCGCTCCCGAGAATGAGAGCTTTGTACTTGAACAACTCCGACTTTTCGACCGGGAATCCCTTCTCCAGAACGGTCTCGGATTCAACACCCTGGCGCTTGAATTTGTTGGTCGCCTGCCGCAAATAAGTCACGAGGCGCAGGCTCTTGTCATCTTCGATGGCACGCCAGACAAATTTATAGGCATAGCGGGGCTCGCCCTCGACGTAAAGCACCTCGGGCTTCTCGTTCTCAACGCGCACCAGCGCGCTCTGATCGTTATTTTCCGGGACCAGTTCGTCCGGAAATGGTTCCACACGGAAGGTGAACAGCTTCGGCCCTGCGGATTCGCTGCTGAAGGTAACTTTGAAGGTCTTTACCTCATCGTCGCTGCCGAGCGTGATTGCTTGGTTGCGGATGATGCGGTCTCCTTCCTTGACCATTAGATGAGTGGTGCGCCCGGCATACCCTTTGGAGCGCACGGCGACATCCGCCTCAATCAAGGAATCTTTGAGCACCTTTCTAGGCGTTGTGATCCGGAGGACTTCCGTATCGCGGGCGAAATTTGGAGAACCGATGCCCACAGTGTAAACGGGAATGTTCCGTGCCCGCAGTTGCGCTGAGGTCGCATTGAGATCCGTGGAGTGGTTATCCGCTCCATCCGTGATCAGCACGATCCCCGAGATCGGGGCATTGCCGAGTTCCCCGGTCACCTGATCCAGCGTACGGGCCAGGTCGGTGAGATTGCCGTGCTTGGGCTGATCCTGGAAATTTTCGACGCGGTCGGCAGTGCCGGAAAAACGGAAAAAGCGGACTTTGAACTTGCGCGCCAGCTCGTCGAGCATGGGATTTCCATCCTGACGCAGCAGCTGCTTTTCGATGTCAAGGCGCGCTTGGCCATCCGACCCATCGCGGATTTCCATACTTTTGCTCAGATCATAGGCGACGGCAACAAAGCCTTTCTGCGGGATCACAGAATGGAGGATCAGGATCGGCTGGAGGAAGATCACAATCAGAATGAGGAGAGGCACAGCCCGCAGGCCTGCCAGGATGTACTTCCACGAAGGGGGAAGCGTGCGTACGGCGCGGCGATAAAGCAGATAGGAGGCGGCCACAGCGGCGGTCGCCAACACCCAAGTGACGAGCATCGGCCACGGTGGTCGCAGCGCGATCGTACCTCTTTCGAAGAGGAGAGGACGATATTTGAACAAAAACTCAAAAATGGATGTCATGGAACTGCCCAGCGGAACATTCCATCCGATTTGTGAGCGGCTCCATGGCCCACTTCAAATCGCTGCCGGCACCCCTGACGCGTGTCGACTCTGTCGTGGCTCAGGGCAGAGACAGCCGAAATATGGAGCTCATCGTCGTAATTCGGATCCTGGGGATTCCCCGGGAATGTCGTAGCTCTTGGGCTGAAGATTCCTTTCTCGCCAGTCAAATCAAAATTCACCCGAGCGCATTCAATTATGCCAGATAATCTCCAGACTGTCCCGAATAACACAAAGCCGCATATCCGCATCCTAAAAACCTCAGCGCAGGCTCCCATGCACTGGGGCCGCACCGGGGTGCATGAAAATGTTGTGCTCTCATCGCGCCTTCCCTGCGCCGCCCTTTCAGCAACAAGCCCACCTGCGGTGTTCCCAACGAGAAGGGAACTTGGCTGATGACGTGCTATTGAGTTTATCGGTTATCATATTGATACAGCTCAACATCCGTGCAATGTATCAATTCAAGTTCCTTAGGAGGG
>JBGQNR010000233.1:0-9968 GCA_041501225.1 Acidobacteriota bacterium | reverse complement strand
GATCATGGCGTTCTCAAAGGATCTACGCCGATGCCGATTTTGAGGCCGCTCAAAAAACTTGCTTCATCCGTTACAATTTCACCCTTAGAAGATGTCTAGGACAAAGGCGTGAAAAAGCTTAAGCCACGAATGACACGAAACCGTTAGCCTCGAAGACGCGATGTTTGCAAAAAATCCTTACCGCGGATGAACGCAGATCCATTGACCCGATTGGTCGGACGAGGCCTTGCCGTGACCCTCTCCGGCGCGGCCTCCGGCCACGGCCAGGCCTCGTCCGGCATCTGCGTGTATCCGCGTGCATCTGCGGTTTACATCAGCCCCGTCAGCGAAAGAATTCTTAGTGTCATTCGTGGCCCGCTTTGGCACACAATGTACCTTCTCCAGGATCCGGATCCCGACTGCTCGGCTGCTGAAGTTGACACGGGCTGGGTGCGAAAATATCATTATATGTTTGGCTTCAGGGTGAGATTGCTACTGGGGGATGCTTCCGTTGCCTGCAGGACATGAGGGCGCCATCGTAGTTGCAGGCGCCAGAGTTCACAATTTGAAGAACATCACGGTCGAACTGCCGCTATCCGCACTGACCGTAGTCACCGGGGTTTCCGGCAGCGGCAAGAGCAGTCTGGCCTTCGACACCTTGTATGCCGAGGGGCAGCGCCGCTATGTCGCATCGCTTTCGGCCTATGCCCGGCAATTCCTCGAGCGGGTTGACCGACCCGATGTCGATGATATCGTCGGCATTTGTCCCGCGCTGGCCATCCGCCAGAAAAGCCATACCCGGAATCCAAGGTCCACAGTGGGCACCGTTACGGAAATCAACGACTACCTGCGGCTGCTGTATTCCCGCATCGGCGTTACGCATTGCCGCGTTTGCGATCGCATCGTTGAAAAAGACACTCCTGAAAAGATTGCCGACTTCGTAATGGCGTTGCCCCGAGGACTGCGCCTATATATTTGCATGCCCCTGGCGCTCGAAGATCCCGCGCTGGTCCAGCCGGAAGCGCAGGGGATAAAGCGTCGGACGCCATCTCAAGGATCGAGTTCAGCACACAGGGCGGAAGCCCGGTTGGCAATGATTCTTCCCGGGCTGCAGCAGCAGGGATTCGTGCGGCTCCTCATCGGCAGCCGGTTGGTGGACCTGGCAGATGCCCTTGCTGCACTGCGCGCAAGTCCCACCAAGGAAATCCATGTGGTGGTTGACCGGTTGTCAATCGAAGACAGCGTCCGCGAACGGCTGGTGGATTCGCTCGAGGTTTGCGGCCGGGAATCGGAAGGGCGGATCGAGCTGATTTTGCTTTCGGATCAGCCCCGCGAAACAGAGCAGCTGCTCTCTGCCGGCTTTCCGCAGGTCCGTTGGGTTACTCATCCGGCGGGCGCCCTCTTGAAATTCAGCGAACGATTTGAATGCCAGCTTTGCGGCATCGCCTATGAGGCGCCTGAACCCCGCCTCTTTTCTTTTAACAATCCATTTGGCGCCTGCCCCGAGTGCCAGGGATTCGGGAACACGGTGACGATCGATCTTGATCTCGTAATTCCCAACAAATCGCTCAGCCTGGAGGGGGGCGCGGTTGCGCCTTGGACCAGGCCGCGCTATCGCGGTTTTCAGGGCAGGCTGCTGAAGTTTGCTCAAAAAGAAGGCATCAACACCGCGCTCCCCTGGGACGAACTGCCCAAGGAACAACGGGATTTGATCATCCACGGCAAAGGGGGATTCCCCGGCATCCGGGGATTCTTTGATCTGCTCGAACAAAAAAAATACAAGATGCACGTTCGCATCTTCATCAGCCGTTATCGCGGGTATTCGGTTTGTCCCAGCTGTGACGGGGAACGCCTGCGAGCCGAGGCGCGTGCGGTCCGGGTCGCGGGCAGGCGCATCACGGCGGTCACGCAATTGACCATACGGGAAGCCGCCGATTTCTTCCAATCGCTGGAACTCACCTCCGAGCAACAGGCGATCGCGAAGAAGCTTCTTGAAGAGATCCGCCACCGGTTGGATCTGCTGCTGCGCGTGGGGTTGGATTACCTGACTCTGGACCGCCTTTCGTCTTCACTTTCCGGTGGCGAGTCGCAGCGGATTCAACTGGCCACATCGCTCGGCTCGACGCTGGTGGGGGCGCTCTATGTCCTCGATGAACCAAGCATCGGACTTCATCCACGCGATAGCCGCCGACTCATTGAAATTCTCGAAAGCTTGAAATCCCTGGGCAACACGGTGCTCGTGGTCGAGCATGACCGCGAGATCATGCGCGCGGCTGACCACATCATTGATCTGGGCCCCAAAGCCGGCGAGGGCGGCGGCGAGGTCGTGTATCAAGGCGACTATGCGGGGCTTTGCGAATCAAAGAAGACCTTGACCGGGCGCTATCTCAAAGGGGATTTGAAGATACCAACCCCAATCTTTCGCCGTCGCAGCCACGGCCGCTATCTCGAGATCCTCAATGCCAGAAAGCATAACCTCAAGAATCTGAATCTCCGCATCCCGCTTGGGATCTTTGTTTGCATCACCGGTGTCAGCGGCAGCGGCAAGTCCACTCTCGTTCATGACGTGCTTTTCAACGCCATCAAGAAGGCAAGAGGGCATACGACCGACATTCAGGATGGATACGATGGGCTCCGCGGCGCGGATTTGATTCTCGATACTGTCCTCGTGAACCAGTCGCCCATAGGAAAGACTCCGCGTTCCAACCCGGCAACCTACATCAAGGCATTTGATGACATCCGTCAGATCTTTGCCGGCACGCGCGACGCTTATGCCCGCAATCTGCAACCGGGCCACTTCTCCTTCAACTTGACCGGAGGACGGTGCGAAACCTGCCAGGGGAGCGGCACCATCACGGTGGAGATGCAGTTTCTCGCCGATGTCGAATTGACCTGCGAGGACTGCAAAGGGAGGCGCTATAAGAGTTCCATCCTGGAGGTCCACTACAAAGGCAAAAACATCGCCGAGGTGCTCGACCTCACCGTCCATCAAGCCATCGAGTTCTTTGCCGCCCACGGCAAGCTCGTGAAAAAGCTGAAAGTGCTGGACGACATCGGCTTGGGTTATTTGCGCCTGGGTCAATCAGCAGTTTCCCTGTCGGGGGGCGAAGCTCAACGCATCAAGCTGGCAGCGTATATTTCAGGCCAGGGAGCCAAGAATACTCTATTTATCTTTGACGAACCGACCACGGGTCTGCACTTTGACGATATCCGCAAGTTGCTGACCGCTTTCGACAGGCTGATACACGGTGGAAATTCCCTGGTTGTCATTGAGCACAATCTCGACGTCGTCAAGAGCGCCGATTGGGTGATCGACCTGGGCCCGGAGGGTGGGTCGGCGGGAGGACGGATTGTGTTCGAAGGATCGCCCGATGAATTGGTCCTTAACAGCAACTCTTACACTGGCCGGTACCTCAGAGACTACCTTTCTTGAATCTGGGGGAACCATTATGTATGATGGAAGTGCTCCTGCAACGTTGGTGATGGCAAACTTTGTTTGAGCCAACATTCTATTTGATGGGAGCCTGCGTCGCCCGGCGGTGAGCGAACTTTTCCTTCGGGAACTTGATTGCCTGATGCCGAGCGCAGGGCGCCCCCTTGGCAACAAGGTTCAAATAGACGATGCCACACGGCGGCGCGGGAGCTTTTTTTTGCCCGAGGGAGTAAGTCGGGTCGGGTAGGAAAGCCCGGACAGGATTTCAGATGCGCGTTTTGTTCATAGGGGACATCTTCGGCAAACCGGGAAGAAAAGCCCTCTTCGAAAAGCTTCGGGGCCTGGTCCAGGCAAACCGCATCGATTTCAGCGTCGCCAATGTGGAGAACGCAGCCGGGGGATTCGGCCTCACGCCTCAAATTGTCGATGAATTCCTCGATGCTGAAATCGACGTCCTGACCTCCGGTAATCACATCTGGGATAAGCGCGCAATCCTGCCCTACCTCACGCAGCAACCAAGACTCCTGCGCCCCCATAACTACCCTCCGGCAACGCCGGGAACCGGGATGTTTATCGGGGATAGCCGCTGCGGGGTGCGCGTCGCTGTGATCAGCCTGCAGGGACGTGTATATATGCAGCCCATCGACTGCCCTTTCTCCGTGGGAGAAGCTGCCATTGAGGAGGCGCGCAGGCAAACCAAGGTTGTGCTGGTTGATTTTCACGCCGAAGCAACCTCGGAAAAGCAGGCTTTCGCATGGTATATGGACGGCCGCGTGAGTGCGGTGGTTGGCACCCACACCCATGTGCAAACCGCGGATGAGAGGATCCTGCCGAGAGGCACCGCTTTTATCACGGACCTTGGCATGACGGGGCCTTATGATTCCGTCATCGGCTCCATACCCGACCTTGCGCTGGAGCGTTTTCTCAAGCAAATGCCGGCGCGCCTCGAACCGGCCACCGGGAATCTGCGTTTCTGCGGAGCAGTTGTTGAAATCGACGAGGCCAGCGGCCTGGCCGTCTCCATCACGCGTATCAACATCCCCGCTGGATCTCCGACTTCCGACCTCCGACCTGCGTAGTCGGAGATTTCGCTCAGAGTGCGCGCCCATAATTGCCTGGGAGCGGATAGCACCATTTTTTTAGAATACAGAATTTAGAATACAGAATTCTGTATTCTAAATTCTCTATTCTGAGGTCTTAGGAGGTCGGTTCAGCAGAGGAACCGGTCAAGCATCGTGACACACGCGAGCGCGCGCCGGCCGACGGTGTCGTCTATTTTCTGCAGCGCTTCGCGCGAGCGGTAAAGTTCGTCGGCCAGGCTCAAGGCAGCCAGCACCGCGACCCTCAGGGTGTCGACCGAACCGGACGAGGCCGCCAGTTCCCGCATGCGTTGGTCCAGGTAGGAGCAGAGCGAGCGCAGCCGTTCTGCGTCCCCACTGGTGCGCAGAGCGTACTCACGATCATAGATCTTGACGTTGACGACGCCTGTCTGGGAATCACTCATAGCATACCCCGCTGCAGGCGACATATTTGCCCTGCGGGACTATCTTACCTCCAACGTCGCAAGCAGGCTTAGGGCTTTTTCAACTCTTTCGCGCAAGGCTTCCCGTTCCTTCTGGAGCTGCACGATATTCTGGTTGTAGCCGGCCGCGCTTCGCTGCAGTGCTTCGATCTCACTTTTCAGCTTCTGATTCTCCGCTTGCAGATTCTCATTCTCTTTCCGGAAGGCTCTGAATGCTTCTACGACTCGAAAAATCTTGTCTTCAAGATGGCTGAAGCGCTCCAGACCCGTGAGTTCCAATTGAGTGATATTCTCGGTCATGTCCACCCTATCTATTATCAGCGCCGAAATAATCACGCAGAAATGATCGGATATTATCGCTAAAGCACTGGACGCGGTCAACCGTGAGGGTTCCTTCGCGGTCTAAAAAAGTAAGCCGAAGGGTCATGCTGACTCGCCCGGCCGGGATTTGATCGCCTTCGTAGACATCGATCAGGTTCATATCCACCAGTTCCGGGATCTTGAGCCCAAGAATTCCCTGGCGCAGAGAGCGGTAAGCGACGTCCCGCGAGACCACGAACGAAATGTCACGCTCTGCAGATGGGAAACGAGGCAGCGGTTCGAAGCTCACGGGGGAGAACAAGTAGGGATAGAGCCCCTGAAAATCGATTTCGGCAAGAAAAACCGGCTGCTTCAGTTTGAATTCCTCCTCGAGGTCGGGATGCACCCGGCCCATGACTCCCAAGCGCCGGCCGTCGACCACGAGAGCTGCGGAAGCCGCATCATCGAGCCAGCTGATTTGCGCAACGGGCTCAATGTCAAATGGCGCGCAGCGCAATCCCGAGAGAAGTGCCGCGACAACTCCTTTGAGGTGAAAAAAGTCATAGGCGGTACCCGCGCCGAGCCAATTCGATGCGGCCGGGCCGCCGGTGCCCAAAATTCCCAGGCTGTTGCGCTCGACGACCGATCCATCCGAGGCGCGCCGGAAAATCTTGCCTACCTCGAAGAGGCGCACCAGACGCTGATCGTGGTTGAAGTTATGCTTTGCCGCCCGGACCAGTCCATGAGCCAGCCATCCGCGCAGAAACTGGGTGTCTTCAGTCAGGGGATTCCGGATCTGAAGAGGCTCGCCCTCTGCCAGGGGAAACCAGCGGTTATCCTGGTCGCCGGCAAAACTTAGAGTAATGCTTTCGCTGAAGCCCAAGCCCAGGAGAATTCCCCTTGCCCTACGCTCGTATGAATAGATGGAGGAAGGCTCCCCGACGCTACTCCCTGCAGGGAGGGTCGTGGGTATGTTTTGATAACCGTGGAAGCGCGCTATCTCCTCGATAAGGTCAGCCTCGAGCTCCATATCCGCGCGATAGGTAGGACATTGCACCAGCCATTTACCCTTCCCTTTGCGCGCCGGCTTGAAATTCAGGCGCTTGAGCGTGGATTCGATAAATGAGGGCGTCAGGTCGACTCCGAGCAAAGACTGAGCATGCTCGCGATCAAGCTCGATCTCGATCGGCGCAATCGGCATGGGATAGACGTCCTGTACACTCCCCGCAATCCGCCCACCGCCCAGTTGCTGCATCAGGTAGCTGGTGCGTGCTATGGCCGCGAGCGGGCCGTTCCAATCGGCACCGCGTTCGAAGCGATAGCTGGCCTCCGTGGAGAGGCCGAGCTTTTTCGAGGTGCGGCGAACTGATGCCGGATGGAAGTAGGCGCATTCAAGCAAAACTCTGCGCGTCGAGGCGCTGATCTCCGAATCGAGTCCGCCCATCACACCGGCAATCGCGACCGGCCCTGAGCCGTCATTGATCAGCAGCATCTCATCGTCCAGGGCACGATCGACGCCGTCGAGAGTCACCATTATTTGTCCCGCATGGGCACGTGCCACGACAATTTTGCCCTCGCGCAGGCGGTCAAAATCGAAAGCATGCAGCGGGTGGCCGCACTCGAGCAGAATATAGTTGGTGATGTCGACGATATTATTGACCGCGCGCATGCCGGAAGCTTCCAGGCGGCGTTGCATCCAAAGCGGCGATGGAGCCGCCTGGATGTTGTCGAGAACCAGGCCGACATAGCGGGGACAAAGGTCCGGATCCCGGATCTCGATTGAATAGGGGATTCTCTCCTCCGCAACCCTCAATGATTTGGCGGTCGGACGAGATTTGAGCCGTTTCCCGTATAGGGCCGCGATTTCGCGCGCTATCCCGAGATAAGAAAGGCAGTCGGGCCGGTTGGAGGTGATTTCCAATTCGAAAACGGGAGCGTCAGATTCCCCCATCACCGACTCGACGACCAGGCCAGACATGGTAAGGTCCTCCCGCAGACGCGCGAGGTCTTCCGGCAGATCAATATATTCCTGCAACCACTCGATGCTGATCTTCATGGTTCACCTAAAGGCGAATGAATGGCCACGGGCGGCATCGATCCGGCAACGGACTTTCTTGTGTGCCTGCACTGAAATCCGTGGATAAACATTAAAACTGATGCAAGAACCTGAGGTCGTTCTCGAAGAAAAGCCGGATATCGTTGACTCCATATTTGAGAATCGCGACCCTGTCGATCCCCATGCCCCAGGCAAATCCGGAATACCGTGAATCGTCGACTCCCGACATGCGCAGCACCTTGGGGTGGACCATGCCTGCTCCCAGGATTTCGATCCATCCGCTCTGTTTGCATATGCGGCATCCCGCACCGAGACAAAAGATGCAGCTGATGTCGACTTCGGCGCCGGGTTCAACAAAAGGGAAGAAGCCGGGGCGCAGGCGCATGCGAATGTCCTCACGGAACACCCGTCTGAGGAAGACCTCCAGCATGCCCTTCAAGTCCCCCATGGTGATGCCTTCGTCTACGACCAGCACATCCACCTGGTTGAACATGGGCGAATGTGTGGCGTCAAACGGATCACGGCGATAAACCTTGCCGAGGCTGACAGCCCGGATCGGAGGCTTCATCGACTCCATCGCGTGCACTTGGACAGTGGAGCAGTGGGTGCGCAAAAGCAGGCTCTCGTCAAAATAAAAAGTGTCCTGGGCATCCCTGGCCGGGTGATTGCGCGGCATGTTCAGAGCTTCAAAGTTGTAGTAATCGGTTTCGACCTCGGGCAGATCGAAAACCTTGAATCCCAGGCTGACGAAGATCTGCGCTATTTCCTCCTGCAGATGTTTGATGGGATGCTGCGCGCCCGTGGTGTAAGGGAATCCCGGCCGTGTGACATCGATCTGCTTCCTGCTTTTCAGCAGTTCCGCCTTCTGAACGGCGATCCGCACTTCCTCGATCCGACGTTCCGCGAGTTCGCGCAACTGATTCATTGCCTGGCCAAAAGCAGGCCGGTCCGCTTTTGGAAGATCCCGCAACCGTTTCATCTCACCGGTGATGATACCGCCTTCGCGCGCCAGCCATTTGTCGCGCATGCTCTTCACTTGATCGAGACTTTCGGCCCGGCCCAGATCCTCGTCAAACTGCCTGCGCAGATCTTCGATCGACGCGCTCATGGCACCCCCACTGGAATTGACGATTGACGAGTGACGAGTGGAAGGCAGGTAGCTGCTTTTCAGTCGTCAATCGTCATTAAAAAAGCGCCCGGCATCGCGGGACACCGGGCGCTCCACAGCTCAATCTGGCAAAAATCTCAGGCAACCGCCAGCGCCGCTTTAGCGGTTTCCGTAAGGCGGGTAAATGTCTCGGGATCTTTGATGGCGATGTCGGCCAAAACCTTACGATCGAGCTCCACGCACGCCTTCTTTAGCCCAAGAATAAACTTGCTGTAAGAAATGTTGTTGCGGCGCGCAGCAGCGCCAACCCGCACGATAAACAACCGGCGGAAGGTGCGCTTCTTCGTGCGGCGATCGCGATAGGCGAAGCGCAGTCCGCGATCCACCGACTCTTTGGCAGATCGATGCAGTTTGCTTTTGGTCAGGCGGTACCCTTTGGCAAGCTTGAGTATCTTCTTGCGCCGCTCGACCCGCTTGTTTCCTCTTGTGACTCTCGGCATGTTTTTGCTCCAAAATATGGTGAACCGCGCCCCTATGCATCTGCGGGGACGCCAGCAACGCTTAAAGGTTCAGCATCTTTTTGACACGGCGCGTGTCGGCCTTGCTCACCAGCGTCGAAGATGCCAGTTTCCGCACACGCTTGCGCGCCTTTTTGGTCAAAATGTGTCGGGCGTGACTGTGTCCACGCACGATCTTGCCCGTACCCGTCAGTTTGAAGCGCTTCGCCGCGCTCCGGTTTGTCTTCAAATTTCCCACAACGGTCTCCTTATCCAGTCATTCGCCTGCGCCGGTTTCTTGGGGCGGCAAATGCCGCTTCGCGATCATTTCTTCTTGGGTGCAAAAATGGCAACCAGAGCATAACCTTCCATTCTCGGCGTCTTTTCCACTTCGGCGGCCTCTGCCAGGTCGACCAACAGCCGATCCATGAGGCGTCTGCCAATTTCCTGATGAGTCATTTCCCGGCCGCGGAAAACCACAGTTGCCTTCGCCTTGTCTCCTTCCTCGAGGAAGCGCACGATGTGGTTTTTCTTGAACTGATAATCGTGTTCCTCGGTCTTCGGCCGGAACTTGACTTCTTTCAGGGTCACAACCTTCTGGTGCTTCTTCGCGTCGTGTGCCCGTTTGCTTTTCTGATACTGAAACTTGCCATAATTCATGATCCGGCATACGGGCGGTGTGACACCGGGGGCCACCTCTACAAGATCAAGGTCACGCTCACGTGCGTTGGCGAGAGCCTGTTCGGGGGTCATGATCCCCAACTGTTCGCCATTGTCGTCGATGACGCGAATCTCTTTCGCCCGAATCGTCTCGTTGATGCGAACTCTGATTTGTTTGATCGCAGACCTCCTTATCTGTTCACTTGAAACCGTCACTCGCCCAAGAACCTAGGAGCCCGTCCGAGAATTAGGAGGGGCCGCGTTCCGAGCGCCGCGGTGGCAGATGCCAGGCGGCGCGACGCAGGCGATGTCTCTGTACATCGTCGACGAGCGCCAACGCCGCAGATGCCCCCGCGCCGCCGGAACCCGAAGGGCGCATGGGGGTTGCGGGACGATCTCCGCGTTGCTCGTCG
>JBGQNR010000232.1:0-9982 GCA_041501225.1 Acidobacteriota bacterium | reverse complement strand
GGGGCATCTGCGGCGTTGGCGCTCCTCTCCGATGTACCGAGACATCGCCTGCGTCGCGCCGCCTTCCAACTGCCCCCGCGGCGCTCGGAACGCGGCCCCTCCTAATTCTCGGACGGGCTCCTAGGCCAGAATATCCAGGGTGCTGCGGTCGAGCTCACGCTCCACGGATATGACACGGGTGTTGGCCTGCACACCGATTTTTGCCAGGTTCAGATTGAGCATTTCCTCAGCGAGATCTAATTTCGCAGTAGTGGATGCAGCCTCCTTAGCCTTGCCGGTGATCGGGCCGTTGCCGGCGCCGGGCGGAGGAGTTTTGCGCGCATTCACGCTCCCTGCGGCAATTCGATGGGCGGTTTGTGCCAGAGTGTTCCACGCGGAGCGGACCCCCTGAACGGAAGTTGCATAGTCGTATGCCATAGTTGTCCTCAATGACATGATTATCGGCGCCCCACAGGAAAAGATAAGCCCTTTTTCTGCGATTCAGACACTGCAACCGACAATTAATTCTGGAATGCGAGCAGAACTGAAGCAGTTGCTGTTTGGACCCCGAAGGGGTCCAACAGCTACAGCCCGGGGCGCAAGCCCTGGGGCGGTGGGCATGCGGAGATGAAAGCCCTGAAAGGGCGGCACAGCCTATGTCGCCCTCTCAGGGCTCTGAAGGCTACATGCCGCTTCCCCAGGGCTCACGCCCTGGGCTGTAGCTGTGCCGCCCCTTTCGGGGCTTATCACCGTCCGAATCGCAGAAGCCCTTTTTCCGAGATTCCGATATTGATGAGTGCTTCATAGCCAGGGTCATGATCTTGTCACAAGCTGCGGAATTCACCTGAGACGGTAAATCGTGAAACGAGGGTTGCGATAGGCGGCGGGGAGATCCATCGTCTTTTCGGTTACGAGATAGTCGAGGTCGTAGCGCGCAGCGAGAGCGCGGGCAGATTGTGGCGTGAGCGCACCGAAGTCGCCCAGGGCTCGAGTCCGTTCCGAGATACGGAGGGCGGCGCTGCGCGAATAGATTGCCATCCCCACATCCTTGACCTCTTCCAGGTATACATCACGACGCGCCGATACCCGCACGCTGGTGCCATAACGCCACAAGTGTCCCGGATCCGCAAGCACGTGCGTGGATACCGGCGTCCGTCCCAGCCAGGCCATGGCATCCTGCCAGTCGTCGCGGGGCAGATTGAGCTGGAACATCGGACGCTCGGGGTGTCTAACCCACATCGAATAGAGGCCGCGGCCCAGCGCAGCGCATGCAAGCGCCAGAGCCACGAATGCGGGCCAGCGCGGGCGCGCCCCCGTCTTCCGCTTGAGAGGAAGCCCATCGAACACCGCCCAGGCCGCATAAATTGTCGCGAGCAGATCCAGCATCCAGAACATACGCGAGATCTGGAATTGTATCGCCAGCGTCACAGCCTCCTTGACGAACGGGAGGGTGACCAGGAAGATAAGGAAAAGCGCCAGCGCGCCGGCCACCAGCGCGGTTTCACGCGGGTGGCTCCGATACGATGACAGGCGCCACAGGAACACCCCCACAACGAGCGCGAGGTAGAGTTCCGCAACCACCCATTGGCTCAGCGGCCAGTCGGTGGCAAAGAGGTAGTCTTTGCCTGCGAGTACGCGCAGCCATTCCTGATCCATCCGGATCAGCTGGCCGCGCAGCGGTCCCAAGGAAACTACCCAGACAGCGCCGGCGGCAGCCACGGCAGCAGCAAGGAGCAGTGTCCACCGCCATCGGCGGTCGGCGACAAGAAACGCCACCCACAGCCAGACGCCAAACCATAACGCAGTCGTCGGATGGGTTAAGAAAGCAAGCCCGACGAGAACAACCGCCAGCCATGAACGTGCACGAAGGAATGCCAGGACGGCCGTGAGCCCGAGGGCGAACGCCATCATGCGTGGGTGGGCATACGATTCGAGCGTGTTAACGCCCGTGAGCAGAATGCGATGCCGTAATGTCAGGGCTGCTCCAAGTCCGATCGTTGCCCATCTTGACAGATCCAGCTCGCGAGCCAAGCCAAGAGCGGCGCCGAACAGAACAACAAGAGCAAAGATATACAGCGCGAAAGCCAGGAGGGAAGGATCAGCGCCGGTCAGCCGTACAGCAGCGGCGGCCACGCGCGTAAACGGATTCACGCGGTCCTGGGCATCAATGAGACTGCGGTCACGGGGAAAGAGCTCGGGTTCGAGTTGCTTCTGGATCGCCGGAAGATAAGAAGACTGGTCGCTGACGCCAAAACGGTACCCTCCGGTGTTCAGCAACGCAATAAAACAGCATACGAGCATGACAGCCACCCACAGCACCTGCGACCGCCAAATATCAGAATCCCTATCTGCAAATTCCGAAGGCATGAAGCGCACAACCCCATTGAAACGTTTGATTGTGACCTGCCCGCCAATTCCATGGGCAGAATACCACCAATCCCCCAGCCCGAACCCTCTCGATTTTGCCAATCAGGCGAGAAAAGCAAAACCTTGATGTTGAGGCCGCAAAGGGCGCAGAGAAAAAACCTTCAAAACAAAAAGTTCTCTGCAGCCTCTGCGTTGAGCTTTTTGGCCACGGCTATGGTGCCTGGAGGATTTTTACTTGATGGAAGACTGGGACGGGATCGCCGATACAACTGAATTGTTGTGGGTGGCAAAGAGCGCGAAGCTGGCAATCGGCTGGCTAGCCTTGACCCGGATATACCCGGAACCAAGGTTGACGGCCTGCAACTCGGGGAGTGTACTCAGAACGAAGGCCGCGGACCGACTGCCCGCCACCGTTGTGGGATATGTCGCGAGCGGCTTGCCGTTGCTGTCATGGACTTCCACGATCACGCTCGTTTCCGTGTTGTTGGGATTGAGAAGGGCCACGCCGGTGTAATAGCTGGCATCGGAGACGAGGTGGCTGAAGACCACCTCAGACTGCAGACTCGACACCAGCGGGAGCGACGTCGCGGACTTCTGCCTCTCTGAATCACCGAAGACCACATTTCCGGCCAGCCTCACGCCGCTGCCGGCGATCTTGACATGGCCTTCGCAAATGCCTCGGCTGGGATCCACGAAGAAGTCCTGGGCGTCGATAAAGATCTTTCCCCGGGGCGCGATCGGGCGTACGCGCGTGATCGAGTTTCCTGACCTGTCGGTGAACTCGAAAGATATTTCGCCGGGCTGATCATCCAGATTGACGACCGAGAGCGTCGATCGCCACGTGCCGCCGACGGCGTACTGGGGAGCATAGAGCGTCACCGCTCCACTCGCCGTGTCCCGGCCCTCGAGCGCTTTGAGATACCGGCCTGAATTTCCCCAAAAAAGCACGGGGACTACTTCACGGTCTGCCGTCACGCGCAGGTAGTCTCCGCTCTGCAGGCCGGTGGCAAAAAGATCGCTCAACTGTGCGATCAAGGCGCCATTGCCCTCGATGATTCGAGTCACCGCCCCTGCCCGCGATTGTCCCGCCGAACCGAATAGCTCCAGCCTGATCTCCGTGGCGTCAGCGCTGGAGTTGACGGTATGGATTTCAGCGTAGCTGTCACCGTCGCTAATGTCAGGCACAATGAATTCCCTGGTACCGATCGTAGAGGCATTGGTGCCATCCAAAATCGATGCGGCGCCATCGAATATCATGAAGAAGCCACTCACCCTTGGCACCGTGCTATCTACACGAAACCAGCCCCATGCGTCTCCGATGCCGACGCCATCACCGAAAATCTGGAAATCCATCTGTGGAATTTGTGCACCAGCCTTCAACGACATCGTAACCGGATTCCGGATGCCTGGCCCGGTAAGCTGCCTGCCGGTTTTGTCAAAAGCGGTGAACGTCAAGGCCGCATCCACGAGATCGAGATTCGCCAGGGCCATGCCGGTGAACATCTGTGCCGGCGGGGCCGCCATCGGGCCCGCTCTGCCGATCAACGCCGGAAAAATCAAGGAAGAGCCGCCCAGGAACCATGGCTTGGCGGCGCTGTCGCTCTTGAGGAAGTCGAGCAGCAGCCTCGCAACCTTCTCGCGCGCGCCCGGGGTGGCCGGGTGGGTGCCGTCGCTCGCATTGAAGTCCGAGCACTTATAGGTCAGGCCGTCGCTGCGTGGAGTCAGCCCGTCGGCCCAAAGATAGGGGCCCCAGGCAAGCCATGGAGCCATGACCGGTCCGGTGTCGGGATTGAAGTTGAGGTCCGCAGCACCGTTGATTTGATCTTCGATCAACCATTTCACGGAAAAGCCGGACTCATAGGCATAGGGCTCGGGATTGAGTGCGGTCGAAGCGTAGCCTGCATAAATGCGGCTCGAAAGATAGGCAATGCGAATGTTGGGGTAGCGCGTCTTAAGTATGCGCGCGATCACCGCCAGTTCGTTCTTCAGCTGGAGCGCATAATTGGGAAAACCGGCCGTGGGCTGCGCATCCGCTTCCTTTATCCAGGCCGCCTGAACCTGCGCCGGCGTGACGCCCGCGGCTGCCAGACGGGAGTCTGTGGTGTTCCAATACTGCTGCCCCTGCGGCGAGGTGAGATTGGAAATCAGGCTTGCGGTGGCGCCGCCCTGGGCGCCGTCAACGATAACCAGCTTGGGATTTTTGGCCGGATCGGCATCGCCCAGGGGTTTAAATGTTGAAAACTCCTGGGTGGTATTGGACATGCCTACGGAAATGAAGACGATCTTTCCATGGCTATCATCGGGCGCGCCGCGGGCGTCGAGAGGGCGGAGGGCGCGTGCCGCCGCCAGCCCCGCCGCTTCATGCGCGGAGGGCCGGATATTGCTTCCACCCGGATAAAGCCCGCCCTGCTTTCCCAGGTACAAACGCGTTCCGAGCTCGGTAAGCGGAATCAATCCCACCGATGTCCTGGTGCAATCCGAAGATATCGCCTGAGCCGCAAGCACGACCAGACACACTCCGAGGCTCGCTGCCGCCCTCGCAAGCCCTGGCGCCCGGCCTGAATCTTTCATCGAGGACCTCCTCTGCAGATCGATCCATCCTAGCCCGATGTCACACTGAAGACAAGAAGATCGCTGATGCGGCAGTGGCTGATCCTCCGGGCGAACATAAGTTGGAGCATAGCCCGATGTAAGCCGCCGAGACGGCTCAGTGTTCTCCGATGCGCCGTAAAGATCCGTGCTAAACTAACGCGCAGGAGGATGTTCGCATGGAGATGACGATTGAGTTCCCGGGCAGCGCCCGCGTGGTTGCGCGCTTTGGCGCCTTTACCGTCGAGACCGACCTGCCTTCTAAGGCCGGTGGTGACGGTTCCGCACCTACCCCTTTCGAAACCTTTTTGGCGTCGCTCGGCACGTGCGCCGGTGTCTACGTCCTCGGCTTCTGCCGTCAACGCGGCCTGCCTGTGAAGGGCATTCGCCTGATTCAACGAACTCAGCTCAACCCGAAAACCAATTTGGCAGAGAACATCTCGCTGGACATCCAGCTTCCGCCGGATTTCCCCGAAGAGTATCGGGCAGCGGTGATCCGTGCAGCCGAGCAGTGCAAGGTGAAGAAGCACTTCGAGTGCCCGCCCGAGATCGAAGTGACCACATCCATCCTCAGGACCGGCAAGGATTGAGGCCTCGCCCTCCATACCTTTTTGCTTGTACCCCTGCGGCTACTGCCTTATAAGTCGTTCCCGATACCTGATGCTTGTTTTTATAGGGAGATGACCATGGGTAATTTTCGATCGGTACTTTTATTATTGGCCGGCCTGATCCTTGCGCAGGCATGCGCCGTCGCGGCCGACAGCCAGCTCACGAGCGATGTCTTCAACATTCAGTATGGCGCCGGCGGCATCACCAGCATCAAGCGCGTCAAGGATGTTTACGATACCGAGTACATCACGCCCGGTGGCGCTCTCGGAAGCATGGTCATCCGTTTCAGGACCCCAGGTGAAACCAACTGGCGCACAGCCAGTGAGATCAAGATGACAGGCCAACCCGCCTCGGGGAGCAATGCGGTCGATTACATGATCGGTGTGCTGGAACCGACCATCGCCGCGTTAAGCACAAAAAGCGCCTCGAGCAACAATGCCGCCGCTGCGCTGGATGCCCTGAGTGATGGGCGCGTGCCGCCGCCAGGGGCTGCAGGCCGGGGTGCCCGAGGTACAACCGCCGGCGGCAGAGGCGGAGCCGGCGCAGTACCAAGCTTCACCTGGCAAGGCGAACGCGGCAGCACGCAATGGGTGCAATACTCGCTGCCCAAAGTCATGGAGGTTTCTACGATTCAGGTGTACTGGAACCTAGCCGTTACAACCGACCCCGCGACCAGCATCAAAGCGCCCGAATCCTGGCGCCTGCTCTACCGCGACGGCCAGGACTGGAAGGAAGTCAGGCCTGGCACCCCTTACAGCGCGCAGCCCGATGCCTTCACGATCGTTTCCTTCGCGCCGGTCACTACGACGGCACTGCGCATCGAAGCCAAGCTCGCCGCCGATGCCACGGCAGGCATCTATGAATGGCGGATCGGCGCCGATGATCACATCGTGGCGCCGGTCAAGGAACTCGCCACGACTTCGTCGTTCAAGCTCGATGACCGTGTGCTCAACTGGACCCTTACGCTGCGTAATCAGACCGGGCAGCCACTCGAGATCGGCGACCTGGCAGTACCGCTCAACTTCGCCGAGCGCACACCACAGGGCAGGGGTGAAATTTATACCCAGAAGCTGATCCGCCACAGCCTCATTGCCGGGAACGGCTCCTGGATTTACTGGCAGCGCAGCAACGCCGAGGGACCATTCCTCGTGATGGTCCCCCAGGGCAAATCAAAGTTCGAATACTTCGGCAACCCCGGGCTTGGAGGCGGAGTCGGGGTTGGTTTCACTCCTTTTATTCACTCCACAGTCTCAAGTGCTGTCCAGATTGCCACCGGCGGCAATTGGCGCCTTCCCATCACGAACCTCAAGCTAGATCCCACGGGCGCACCGGGTGATTCGGTCACCTATTCCTTCAAATTCGAATGGGCTGCGGATGTTGACGGTGTTCGCGACGTCCTCTATCAAGATGGAGTGTTCGACACCAACGTCGTGCCCGGCATGACGCTCCCCATCGACCTGCCGGCGCTCATCTCCCTGCGCACCAAAAACAAGATCGACGCTATCACGGCCGAACACGCCGACAAAACGAAGGTGGAATTCGTCGGAGACAAGGGGAACGGCGTGAAGGTTTACCGGGTCCGTTTTTCCAGGCTCGGCGAGAACATGCTCACCATCAAATACGGCAACGGCCTATGGAGCACGCTCGAATTTTTCGTCACCGAGCCGCTCGAAACCGTGATCCAGAAGCGCTCGTCCTTTATCGTGACGCACATGCAGCACAATGACCCGTCGAAGTGGTTTTATGGCGCTTATGGCGATTGGGATCAGAAGAATCACATCCTGCGCAACGCCGAAGACCGCGATGGCTTATCGACCTGGCTCGTCGATTCATGCGACGACGCCGGCAACGCCCGTCCGGCTTATATTGCCTCCAAGAATGTATTTTTCCCGAACCAATTTGAGATCGACAGCGTCGAGCTCTACATCAAAAAGTTCCTGTGGGGCGGGATGCAGATGACCACGCAGGAGAAATACCCTTATGGCATCTACGGCATCCCGAACTGGTACGTCAACCGTAACAGCCAGGACACGGGATTCCGCGGCCAGGCTCATCTGTGGCGCATCTACGACTACCCGCACATCATCATGCTGTACTACCGCATGTATCAGATCGCCAAGTACTATCCCGACATGGTGCACTACCTCGACGCTGCGGGCTATTTGGAACGCGCCTGCGGTACGGCTGTGGCCTACTGGACCGTTCCGATGCAGACCGATCAGCCGCCCTGGTCGGCCAACAGCGTCGGCACCATGAATGAAGCATTTCTCCCCGAGTTGATCCGGGCGCTCGAAAACGAGGGCAGGAAGGAGCAGGCAGCAAGAGTCCGCGGCCTGTGGGAATCGAAGGTGGAGCGTTTCGTCAACAAACCGCCCAATCTGTTCGGCTCAGAGTTCGCCTTCGACTCGACCGGCTTCGAATCCACCGCCTCTTTCGCCCACTACGCCCTGGAAAACGTGCTTTCTCCCGGCCAGGCGGCTCCCGCCAACCTGCCGGGGGATCATTTCCAACGCCGGGTGAGCTATGAAAACGCGCTCAAGTTCATGGACTTCCAGCTGCGCCTGAACATGGGCGACCGCGGCTGGCTCGAGACCACGTACTATCAGCTGGGGAGCGATTATCGCGGCTCCCTGTCCTACCTGCTCAGTTACATGTCGCATCTGGGAGGCTGGGGAGTCCTAGACTACGGCCTCCACTTTGCCAAAGATCCGACAAAGTATCTCCGTCTGGGCTATGCTTCGAGCCTGAGTGCCTGGGCGCTCGTCAACTCGGGCACGGCCGAGAGCGGTTACGGCTACTGGAATCCGGGTAAAGAAAACGATGGCGCCACCGGTGGCGGATTCGTGCCCGAAGCCTGGGGTCGCGGCTGGATCGGCAAGCAGATGGCCCGCGGCGCCTGGTACTATAGCGCGGAGGAGGACGTAGGATACTGCGGCGCGCTGCGCACCCACGCCACCATCATTGCCAATGACCCGATCTTCGGCGAGTTCGCGTACGGCGCCGAGCTGACACGCAAGGGGGGCACTGTCGCGGTCATTCCTCGCGACGGCCTGCGCACCCGCATCCACGTCATCCGCGGTGATCAGCGGCTCCACATGGAACTGGCCCGGGACGGCTATGCCAAGGAGCAGCCGGTCACCGTGAACGACACGTTGACCAGGATCCAGTTCACCCTCGAGAACCGGGCGAAGGGTGCGCACTCGACCGAGCTCGAGATCAGCGGCCTGCCCGCCGGCAACTATCGCGTCACGGTCGACGGCAACGCCAAAACTTTCCAGAGCAAGGGGGGCGAGGCAAGCCAGATGATCGACCTATCGGTGAGAACGGCGGAGGCAAAGGTGTCCATCGAACGCGCGCGGTAGGGTCATTCATCGTTTGGACCGTGCACACATCTATGGGTGATGATCTGGCCAACTTGTTTTGCGGTTGCCCGCCTCTTTCCCTGCGGGCACTGCAAATTCCCCCTGGACTTCGCCTGGTCGTCCTCGCTCCGCACCCGGATGATTTTGATGCAATCGGGGCATCCATGCGTTTCTTCCGAGACAATGGAAACCGGATGGACATAGCGGTGGTGACTTCGGGAGCCAGTGGTGTGGAAGACGGATTCGGCGGAGCCCTCACCATTGGTGCCAAGGCAGCACTGCGAGAAATCGAACAGCAGGCGAGTTGCCGGCTCTTTGGTTTATCCGAATCCCAGCTGACTTTTCTGCGATTAGCCGAGGATGAGAGCGGACACCTGGTGGCAAGTCACACCAATCTTCAATGCGTGCGATCGTACTTGGCGGCACAAAAACCCGAGCTTGTGTTTCTGCCGCATTGGCATGATCCGAACGAAGGACACCGGCGGACGTATGGGCTTTTCCGGCAGAGCGTGCAAGAGGAAAAACTGTCATTGGTAGCATGCCTGAACCAGGATCCAAAGACCGTCGCGATGAGGCACGATCTGTATTTCGCCTTCGGCCCGGAAACCGCGGCGTGGAAAGGAGAGTTGCTGCGCACGCATCAGTCACAACAGCAGCGCAACCTGAACCTGCGCGGGCATGGATTTGATGAACGGATCCTCAGGGTCAACCGGCATATTGCCGAGGCGTTGGGTGTGAATGAGCTCTATGCAGAAGCATTCGAGCTAGAGAGCTATATTGCGGTGAACGCTGCGACGCCACATCAAAAAAGCCTCAACGCAGAGGCCGCAGAGAAAAATCATTCAAAAACAAAAAGTTCTCTGCGGCCTCAGCGCCCTCTGCTGCGAAAATAATTTGGCTCAAAACTGCAAAAGCAGCCACGAATGACACGAACTTTTGCTGGCTCGAAAGTCCGTGTCCATTCGTGTCATTCGTGGCTGCCTAAAAAAGACCATTAATCTTCATGCACCTGGATGCGCCCCCTCGCGCATGGGGGACTGTTCCGAAAATAGGACCAATTACGGTGTCGATCGACT
>JBGQNR010000231.1:0-10005 GCA_041501225.1 Acidobacteriota bacterium | reverse complement strand
GTTGCTCGTCGTCAACGATGTGCACCGACATCGCCTCCTCCTCCTCCTCGCGCCTTGAGCTCGCCTCGCAAGCCCCATGCGCGCGACCCCTCCTAATTCTCGGACGGGCTCCTAGCAGGTACCAAGGTGCCGACGGCCGCAGGGTCGCCGTTGCAGGCCGCAATGAATGTATCCGAATTGGCGGCTGGGGGAAATTGATGGGTGCCCGCTTGATCTGGGGCGGAGAGATGAAGTACCTTTTCTCTTATGAAATCGCAGGAATTATCGATCAAAGCGGTTATTCCCTCGATCGTGGTGCCTGGAGGCGAGATCACGATTGAATGCCTGGGCTTCGAGCCGGGCCTGCCTCCTTTTGCTAAAGTGCTGTTCGGCGAGACCCGGGCTGAAATTGTATCAGCTTCGGCCGAGCGGGTAGTGGTCAGGGTACCCGAGAACTCGAAAGCGCTGGGCATTACCCTGTGCGTGCGCGAAATACATTCACCGGTTTTCCCATGCATGTTAGCCTCGCGGCTGGCTACCGATCTGCATCCCGTCGCTAACCCTGTGATTGCGGCTGGCGGCACGATCATTACCACCATAAGCGGAAGCCGCGGGCAACAACACCCCCAGTCGCTGATGAGAGTATCCCGGAATGGTGAGGTTACGGCATTCCCTTGTGAAATCCTGAATCCAACCGGCTTGGCCTTCGGTCCCGACGGCCAGCTCTACATCTCCAGCCGGGCCGAAGGAACGATTCTCCGATATACAGATTATGAGCATCTTGACGTTGTGGCGGAAGATCTCGGTGTTCCGTGCGGGATCGTCTTTGACCAGGAAGGCTCGTTGTATGTAGGCGATCGCACCGGCAAGATCTATCGCATCGATGCTGCCGGCAAGCGAAGCGAGTTCGCCTCCTTGCCGCCCAGCATCTCCGCGTTTCATCTCGCCATCGATGCGGAGAGCAATCTGTACGTAACCGGACCCACCCTGACGATGAGAGATCCCCTATATCGGATTAACCGTGCTGGAGAAGTCGATATCCTTTTGAAAGGATTGGCACGGCCCCAGGGGCTGGCATTCAGCCCGGAGGGCGACCTGTGGATTGCTGCGGCCTATGGCGGGAAAAAAGGCATCTTCCGGTACTCAATCCGTTCGAAGAATCTGGTCCACCACATAGCCGGGCCCATGTTGGTAGGCTTGGCAATGGACACTCGCGACAGCTTCCTCGTCGATACCCATTCGATCTATCGGCTTCAGTTGGGGCTGCCCTCCCGGAAGCTGAGCTATACATGACGACCTAAGTCGTGAGCTTTTTTTGAACCACGAAGACCGCGAAGAGCGCATGTACGAAAACCTTTCTGCGTTTATGACCTTTGCGGTCTTCGAGGTCTTCGCGGTTTTTGTTTACCACTTATGTCGCTATGTATAATCCGCATTCCTCGCGAGCATTCCATCCACAAGTTCTGATTCTCAGCTACCGGAGAAGGCGGAGCCCAGGATCTCGGCAAGTATGCGCGGGCTTCGCGACAGCAAGCGGTTACGCAAAAGCCTATAGGTGAGGCGCCCGGAAATGAGGTCGTCGGTGATGCTCCGCACGGTGGCGCTCCGACTCATCATCCCCACAGTACTTTGGGTGAAGGGCCGCCGCAGGAAAGTTCCTGAATAGAAGCTGTCGCGCCAGGCGGCGGCCCGTTCCAGCTCGACGCCGAAATCTCGCCGCCAGCGCGCTTCATAACTCAGCGGGTTTCCGCTGCGGATCGCCTCCGCCAGGACTTGCGCCGATCGAAGAGCAAAGTAGATCCCCTCGGATGTGATGGCATCCACAAAGCCTGCGGCATCACCCAGAAGAGCCCAATTGGCGCCGCAGGTGCGCTGGCTGAGAAGCGTCTGGAGGCTGAGACAAGGGACACGCGCGGCAAAAAACCTGCATGCAGACGTGGAGGCTGCCGGGTAGTGGGCGGACATGACAGCACGTACTCGACGACGCAGATCCAACGCCTTGGCGCCGGGAAGCCGCTGAATGATGCCAATGGAAATGTGGTCCGGCCGTTGAAACGACCATAGATATCCGCAGAAGCCTAATTCCTGGAAAACGATGACTGCTTTGCCCGGGTGATGAGACCCAGGCAGATAATGTCCGAGAGCGAGGGCAAAATCGTCGGCTGCGAATTTCGATGCGACGACAGTCCGCACCAAGCTGTTCGCACCATCGGCGCCGACCAGGAAGTCGACTTCATGGCTGGAACCGGCAGATGTCTGAATTGACCACCCTTCGCCATGGGGAGCGCAGCGCATGGCGCGCTCCGGAAACAGTCGAGCGCCTGCGCGGATCGCTGCGTCAAGCAAGGCGGCGTCCAACGTTGCGCGTGCAAATATCAGCATCGGGTGGCTGAGGTTTATCCTGGCGGTGCAACCCGAGGGCGCAATCATCTCTACGGTGCGAATCTCGCTGCAGGGCATCTGCCCGCCGCGAAACCAGGGCATCGAAAGCAGGGCTTTGCCGGTGATGCCGCCGCCGCATGGTTTTTCACCGGCGGACGCAGGGTCAAGGAGCAACACATCATGCCCCATGTGCGCCAGAATCAAGGCTGCATAGGAACCGGCGAGCCGTGCACCGACAATGCCGAATCTCATGGCCCTACTATATATCAGACCCTGATACGCCGCAGAAAAGGCTTTAGGTGAGGTGGCCCTGCGTTAGTTGAAAGAGGAACGAACCATTGTTACAGCAGGGAAGCGGGCAAGGACGGCGAGAAGGTCCGGAGTCGGAATTTTTTCGGTTGTCCTTTATAAAGATAATTCCGATGTGGTTCTGCTATTCTAAATTCTCAATTCTGAATTCATTTTTTGAGTAGTGCCGGAGGTCGGAAGTCGGGATGATTCTTGGATTCGAGGTTCTCGGTCAGGACAGCGTGTCTTCAGCGCGCCTGGGACGCCTGCGCACTGCACATGGAGACATCGAGACGCCGGTGTTTATGCCGGTTGGGACCGCAGCGACCGTGAAGGCTCTGCCGCACGAGTGGCTGGAGGAGCGCGAGTGCCGGATCCTGCTGTCGAACGCCTATCACCTCTATCTGCGCCCGGGCCACGAGCGAATTGCGCGTTTGGGCGGGTTGCACCGCTTCATGTCGTGGGATCGGGCAATATTGACCGACTCCGGCGGGTTTCAGGTTTTCAGTCATCGCGAATTGCGCCGCCTCAGCGAGGAAGGGGCCTATTTCCAATCGCACCTTGACGGCAGCCGGCACTTTCTGAGCCCGGAGAAGGTGATGGAAATTCAGCTGGCTCTGGGGCCCGACATTGCCATGGTATTCGATGAATGTACCCCCTACCCGTGCAGCCGGGCGGACGCGGAAAAATCGATGGCACTCTCGATGCGCTGGGCTGCGCGATGCCGCGAGCGATGGAGTCGCGAGACCGCCGTGCCTGGAGGACTATTTGGCATCGTGCAGGGCGGAGTATATACGGATTTGCGACAGCAATCGACGCACGAGCTTTTGGGAATGGGATTTGACGGCTACGCGATCGGCGGGCTTAGCGTGGGCGAACCCAAGGATGTGATGTTGGAGGTCCTCAAAGCTACGGTTCCTCTCTTGCCGCATGAGCGGCCGCGATACCTGATGGGCGTGGGGACGCCGGACGACTTGATCCGCGGTGTCGCCCTGGGTGTAGACATGTTCGACTGCGTCCTGCCCACGAGGAATGCCCGCAACGGGTGCCTATTCACAAGCGAAGGGCGGATTCTTATTAAAAATGCTGCCTATGCAGAGGATGAGAGGCCCCTGGACCCGGCATGTTCGTGCCCGACCTGCCGCCGCTATTCGCGGGCCTATTTGAGGCATTTATTCATGGCCGGGGAGTACCTTTCCGCGACGCTCAATACCATGCATAATATTTCCTTTTATCTTGACATGATGAATAAGATAAGAGAATCTATAAAATTGAATTCCTTTGGCAAGTGGCTGGAGGCACTGGAGAAGCGGCCTGATTGATTTCATCGGCCCCAGTGTGTTTTCTCCACGTTTGGCAGCGGTCCCAAGTCCAACCGGAATATCCTTCAAAACAGAAGTTGGTGGGTTGAAACGTGTGCTGGGAGGTACTTAGTAGCAAAATGCAGAGGTTAACGTTGGCACAGCAGGCGGATACCGCGAGCATATTAATGCAATTCGCGCCCATACTCATCATCGGTGTCATCTTTTATCTTCTTATTTTTATGCCCATGCGGAAGAGACAAAAGAAGCTCGAAGCCATGATCGGAGCGCTGCGAAACGGCGACAGGGTCATCACCAACTCGGGTATTTACGGGGTCGTGGCCGGGGTGAAAGAGAAGACCCTGATCCTCAAGGTCAGCGATCAGGTGAAGATCGAGATCGCCAAGAATGCGATCGCGGGGTTACAGGCTCCTGAAGATACTCCTCCAAGCAGTTAGTGCGAGCCCTTACCGCCTGAAGAGTTTCCGGGAAAAGGCTCAGTAAAATCCAAGGTTAGGTACCGTCATGCAAAAGAATCTCAGATGGAAGTTCCTGTTTATCATCGCCATCATGGTGGTCTCACTCGTGCTGTTCGTGAGCCCGCGAGACTGGAATATGCGGTCCGGTTGGTTTTCGCGCATCAACCTCGGGCTGGATATCAAGGGGGGCATGCACCTCGTTTTGCAGGTGGTGACCGCCGACGCCTTGAACCAGGAACTGGCCCAGGATGCGGATCGCATGACCAATGATATGCGGGAGAGGAAGATCGCCTTCGACTCGGCCAAGAAGGGCAACGGCCTCGTCATTGAAATTGCCGGTGTGTCTCCAGCCCAAACGAAGGACGCGTACGATTATCTCAACCAGAGTTATGCACGCAAGTATACGATCAGCAGCCAAATTGCAGACGGCAAGACGGATTACACCCTTACGATGATGGCATCGATCGTGCGTGAGATGCAGGAGTCGACAGTGAAGCAGGCACTTGAAACCATCGACCGGCGGGTGAATGCCCTCGGTGTCACCGAGCCCACTCTCCAAATATATGGCGGCGGCGGTAGTCAGGTGGCGGATCAGATCATCGTGGAGCTGCCCGGGATCGATGATTTTGACCGCGTGAAAGGCCTGCTTCAGGAAACGGCTCAGTTGGTCCTATGCATGGTAAAAAAAGATAATGGCGGCCCGTTTCCCAGCATTGAAGCCGCAGTACAGGCCAATGGCGGCAAAATCCCCGACGGCTACAAAATCATGCCCTATACGGACGAACGCACGGAACAGGGTGGAGTCAGCTACCTGGTGGTGAGTTCTACACCAACGATCACAGGCAAGGATCTGAAAAACGCACGCCGCGGTACCGATAACACAGGGCGGGCCAATGTAGATTTTTTCCTTAATGCTGCGGGCGCCGAAATCTTCAGACGCGCTACCACCGAGCACGTCGGGGATCGCCTGGCGATTGTGATTGACAATATGGTTAAATCCGCGCCCACAATCCAGACGACCATTGGCGCCGAGGGGCAGATCACCGGCACTTTTACCGTTCAGCAGGCGGAAGATCTGGCGCTTGTGCTCAGGTCCGGCGCACTGCCGGCTTCGCTCAAAATTGCTGAGGAAAACGTGGTCGGCGCTTCCCTGGGTAACGATTCGATCCGGACTGGCATTACCGCCGCAATCATCGGCTTTGGTCTGGTCATGATCGGCATGATCGTCTATTACAGGCATGCTGGGCTGAATGCCGTGTGGTGCCTGTTCGGCAACCTGATAATCCTCCTGGGATTCATGGGCGCCGTAGGTGCGACCCTGACCCTGCCCGGCATCGCCGGCATCATCCTTACCATTGGTATGGCGGTAGACTCCAATATCCTCATTTTTGAGAGGATCCGCGAAGAACTGCGCGCGGGTAAGACCGTGCGCGCTGCGGTCGATATTGGCTTCAGCAAAGTCTTCTGGACGATTTTCGATACTCACTCAACCTCTCTGATTGCGGCGGCATTTCTGTTCCAGTTCGGCACCGGCCCCATCCGCGGGTTTGCGATCACATTGACGGTGGGCCTGTTGGCGAACATGTTCACTGCCGTTTATGTGTCTCACCGGCTGTTCGATCTCACGCTGAGCAGGAGAAAAGTAGAGTCATTATCAATTTGAGGGAACTTGAGGGGCGGGATGGGGTCAAACGAACCGGCGAGAGTTGTATTAGCTAGGGGTTCGCGAGTCCCGGCGCTCCGGTAATCATTGGGAGTTCGGAGTGGAAATTTTAAGGGATGTTTCAATCGATTGGTTAGGGAAGAAGTGGTACTTCTTCGGACTGTCGTGGGTCCTGCTCGGGCTCGGCGTGATTGCCTGGTTTTACCATGGCAATATCAATGGAGGCCTCGCCCTGGGCATCGATTTTAAGGGCGGTACGGTAGTCAGTTTGAGATTCAGCCAGCAGCCGGACGTGGAGCGGATCCGCACGGCGCTGAAGCCTGAAACCGTGGGCGCCACCATCATCCAGCGCCTGGGAAAAATCACCGACAACGCCGTTATGGTTCGTATGGAAACGGTGATTGGCTCGGGGCAGAATGTGGATGAGACCCGCAAAACGATGGAGACGCTGCTGCGCCAGACTTTCGATCCTGCGCATTTGAACTCCCCACTGTCTGATCTCAACAATGTGGGATTGGATACCGTGGCCAGGGCGCTTCTGGATGCCGATCCGGACAACCTGAGGAGCCAGGGCAAGACCTCCGAGGAAGTGCAGAAGCACTATCGGGACCTCGCGATGGCTCTGATCGATTACCGCGACACCCCTCCCCGGTCGGGGATTATCGGGTCACTGGACGATCTGAAGAACGTCGAAGGCGTGAACCCGGCAGTCTTGGCCGCTATGAACAAGAGTTTCTATGCCGGACCGTTCGCGGTGGTTGGCAACCGCAGCGTGGGGGCTGTGGTTGGTTCCGATTTGCGCAATCGGGCAGCTCTCGCAGTCGGCTTGTCCTTCCTCGGCATGCTGGTGTACATCGGGTTCCGGTTCAAGCCGATCTATGGCGTGGGTGCGATCGTCGCCTTGTTTCACGACATCCTGATTACCCTTGGTTTGTTTGCCTTGACACAGAAGGAAATCTCGCTGACCGTGATTGCCGCCTTGCTGACACTCACGGGCTATTCCGTGAATGACACCATCGTGGTGTTCGACCGCGTCCGGGAGAATCTCAGGACGATGCGCAAAGATTCGCTGGCGCGCGTCCTCAATCTGAGCATCAACCAGACGCTATCCAGAACGATTATGACGTCAGGGATGACGTTCCTGTCCGTCTTTGCCCTCCTGGCTTTCGGCGGGGAAGTGCTGAGCGGCTTTTCGTTTGCCCTGACGGTGGGAATTATCATCGGCACATATTCGAGCATCGCCATTGCCTCTCCGATCGTGGAGTGGTGGTACAGGGCATCGGAGTTGAAAACCAAGCGCAAGGCCGTTTGAAATGTGCGGAGATTTGGTAAGGAATTCAGTTTTTTGAAGAGCGCTGACAAGGGTTTGAGAGAGCATGCGTTGGCAGCTAGAATCTGCTTGACAGTTTTTGCAGGGCGATATTAAGATCGCGCCTTCAATCAGCACCGCGCATACACCTCTTACTCAGGCCCGAGGGCAGTATACGGGAGAAACAATGTTTGAAACCTTAGACCAAACCAGTCGCTCGGATTTAGGTAAGCGTCTAGTGACGCTCGTCGCTTCCTTGGTGGCGCACGTGATCGTGGTTCTAGTCATCGTGATCTTGCCCATGGTGTTTTTCAACGTGCTGCCGGAAGGCGAGCTCCTGACGTTCTTGATCGCACCGCCGCCGCCACCGCCGCCGCCGCCACCGCCGCCGCCGCCGCCGTCGCCGACGAAGGCCGCTCCGGTGCAAAAGGTGACCGTGGATCCAACGAAGTTCGTGGCCCCGACGGAGATCCCAAAGGAGATTCCGCCGCCAGTCGATGAGCCCCCGGTCATCGGGGTTGCCGGCGTGGTGGGTATCGCGGGCGGAATGGTCGGAGGATCGGTTGGAGGCGCTACCGGTGGAATATCCGGTGGCATTCTGGGTGGCGCACCGCCGCCGCCGCCGCCGCCGCCGCCAAGGCCGAAAAAGGTCGAACCGATGCGCGTCGGCGGGAACGTGCAGGAATCCAAGATCCTTCGCAGGGTCGATCCTGTATATCCCGAACTCGCCAAGCGCGCACGTGTCGAACAGATTGTCATGCTCGAAGTCAGCGTGGATGAAGAGGGCAACGTCGCCAACGTCCGCGTGATTCGCGGACATCCACTTCTGGACCAGGCTGCAATTGATGCTGTTAAGCAATGGAAATACTCTCCGACACTCTTGAACGGAGAGCCCGTCCCGGTTATTGCGACTGTGACGGTCATTTTCAAACTAGGCAAATAACCCAGTTGGAGGTTAGAGGAAATCGATGGGAATTAACATAGTCGAACTGTGGAACTCGATGGGCGTGGTCGCCAAATCCGTGGTGGGCATCCTTGCTCTTATGTCGGCCTATTCCATCAGTGTGATGATCGAAAGATGGCTCACCTATCGTCAGGCGCGCAAGCAGTCGCGGGTATTCACGCCCGCAGTTGCCGAGTGCTTGAAGGAAGGCAAGATTGATGAGGCGATTGCCCTAGGCGAGCAGAACAACAAGAGTCACTTGGCCAAGGTTCTGATCTCCGGATTGCATGAGCTCCAGGCGCACTCCAGAAGCAAGGACATCCCGGGTGAGAGCATTGAGTCGGCAAAAAGAGCTTTGGATCGCGCCACTGCCATCGGCATTTCCGACCTGAAGCGTGGTCTGGGCGGACTCGCGACGATCGGATCGACGGCTCCCTTCGTAGGGCTGTTCGGAACGACGGTCGGCATCATCAACGCTTTCCAGGGCATGAAGACTGAAGAGACTGCGGGTATCGCGGCGGTAGCCGGCGGTATTGCAGAAGCTCTCGTAACGACGGCGTTCGGATTGTTTGTGGCTGTGCCTGCCGTGTGGGCGTTTAACTCATTCACAAACAGGATCGAGACCTTCACGATCGAGATGGACAATTCCTCTTCGGAACTGATCGACTACTTCCTGAAGAAACGGGGACAGATCGGTGGCTAGACATATATCTACTGGAAAGGTCACCAGCGACATCAACGTCACGCCGATGGCTGACATCATGCTGGTGTTGCTGATCATTTTCATGATCACGACTCCGCTGCTTCAGACCGGTATCACTGTGAATCTCCCCAAGGCCAAAAACCCGCTCCAGGCAGAAGGCGCGGAATCCAAGGATGCCACGGTGGTAGCTTTGGATCGTCAGGGACGTGTATTCCTCGGCAAGAGCCAGACCACTGAAACGGCTCTGATGGAAGCCCTGACGAAGAAATTTAGCGGCGGTGAGATTAACAAAGTCATGTTCTTGAAGGCTGATACGGCAGTTCTTTACGGCCGGGTGGTTGAGATCGTGAACGAATGCCGCAAGACCGGAGTGGAGAGGATCGGCCTGATGACGGAGAAGGAAAAGTAGCCGTCACGGTCGGAGCCCATTCGGCCTGCTCACGCCCCCGCAGGCAAACCGGGATCGTGCGCCCTTCCGAAGGCGAGTCCGGGTTTGAACTATGGGAAGGCGGGTAGGCTGCTTGCGGGCGAATTGCGCCGCGGAGCCCGACAGAGACTGTCCTTTTCCGGATTCGGCGCGTGCCGAAACCGGTACTGAATACGGCTGAAAGAAAGGAAGAGTTCCTCCATGTCAATGGCGGTTGGTACAGGCAAAGGACCGAAGTGTGATATCAATATCACTCCGTATATTGATATTCTCCTCGTGCTTCTCATTATTTTTATGGTCATCACCCCGACGAAACAGCTGGATCTGGAGGTCAAGGTGCCGCAAGAGGCGCCCAAAACAGACAAGCCGCTGCCTCCTCCTCCGGGAGTAATCGTGGTATCCATGTCGGAAACCGCTCAGCTCGCGATAAACCAGGAGCCGATCAGCTTTCAGGAATTGGGACCCAAGCTGCTGGAAATTTATAGCGCCCGGGCGAACAAGAATATGTTTATCAGCGCGAGTGCAAAGCTG
>JBGQNR010000230.1:0-10010 GCA_041501225.1 Acidobacteriota bacterium | reverse complement strand
GAATGAGGAGGGGCCGCGTTCTGAGCGTCGCGGGGGCAGATGCAAGGCGGAGCGACGCAGGCGATGTCTCGGTACATCGTCGAGGAGTGCCAACGCCGCAGATGCCCCCGCGCCGCCGGAACCCGAAGGGCGCATGGGGGTTGCGGGGCGATCTCCGCGTTGCCCGTCGTCAACGATGTGCCCCGACATCGCCTCCTCCTCGCGCCTTGAGCTCGCCCCGCAAGCCCCATGCGCGCGACCCCTCCTAATTCTCGGACGGGCTCCTAGCCGCACAGCGAGCGCACGGGACTTGCATGCGAAGCCTTGCGGGCTGGAATCGTCCCGAAAGCCAACCCGATGGCGGCGGCGCTCGCCAGGGCGGCCAACAAGGCTTACGGGGCAAGGATGGCCTCCCAGCCGGCCAAATGGGCCACCACGAAGGTCGCGATAATCCCCCACAAACGACTCCAACGATGCCACTGGAAAGACTGAGCATCACAGTCTCGGCCAGAAACTGAAACAGAATGTCTCCGCGTCGAGCGCCCAGGGCGCGCCGAAGCCCGACCTCTCGCACTCTTTCCCTAACGGACATCAGCATCACAGCCAGGATCCCGACCCCCCCACGGCGAGCGACAGGGAGGCAACCCCCACTGTCAGGGACGTAAAGGCCCGCTGGATTTCATCTTGGAAAACCGGGGACGTCTCATACGTTTACCTGTCTTATCAGTCCTCAGACCAGGTAGACGTGTCGGACATCCCCATATTTTCCGTTGCGGGTCTCAGACGTATTCCTGGAACAGTTCGGGGCTGGGTGCGGCAATCACTCCACGACCGACCAGAATGCCTTCCTCCGCGGCAAGGGCGCAGCCGACCGCCACAGCAGCTTCCACGCTGGCGACATCCCCTGTCATCAGCACGAAGCCTTTACCCCCAATGGCCATCGCCAGGTGAATGCGAAACAATGTGACTTCGGCAGACTTCGCCGCAGCGTCGGCGACATCGATGATGCTGGAAGCGGAAAAGGTTTCGATAAAGCCGAGCGCCTTGACGCGCTCGGGTGGAAGGTCGACGGCCATCGAGATCGCGGGAAAAACCGATTCGTGGACCTGAACAATGGTCCGTTTCTCAATCAAGCTGCCGGCACATACCTTGGCTCCGGCTTCTACGGAGGCTTGCACGGAAGCGACGTCGCCGCCGACCGCGATCAGGTACTTGCCCGAGCAGATGGTCCGCGCAACCAGCAGGTTCACCGAAGCAGCTTTCAACATCGCGTCCTCGGCAAGAAAACCGGCTGCAATCGAGGATACTTCGACCAGTCCGATAGAATTGAGCGCCATCACTCCCCTCCTTCGATGACAACCGCGTCGCCTACCTCGAGAACCACCCCTGACACGCTCGCGTGAATTCTTGCGCCAAGTGCTCCTGCCGCCGGCGCTGCGATCAGGTCGCCCGCCTGGACACGATCCCCGGGTTTCACCGAAGGAATGGCCGCTGGGCCGGCATGCTGTTTCAGCGGCAGAACCACCCGGTGCGGATGGAACACCCGGTCCGAAAGAGGCCCGACGTTTTCGAAGACGTTGAGCCCAAGCTTCGCCATCAGGCGCCGCATCGGAGTCCGACGCTCCCGGTTGAGCGGGTGCGGCCGAACTGTGGCGGGATCCTCTTGCCAGAACAGTTTCATTTCGCGCGCAACCGGCTTGGCGGCAACGCAGACGTTTTTCGGATCCAGGTTTTCGGGGCAGGCGTAGAGGCTGCACAGGTTGCACTCGCAGCAGTAGAGCGTCCCCGCAGTCAGACGGGCATGGCTTGCCGTAAATCCTACCGCCGCCATGGCCCGGTGCGGCTGAATCGGGTGGCCGAGAAGGTAGCGCGGGCACAATTCCGTACAGAACCGGCACTGGTCGCATGCGGATTTGGCGATGCGCTCGATTTGCTTCCACCCGCTCTTGTACCATCCGACCAGGAAATGGGAGGACGGGAGCACTACGATGCCACCGGTTGTCTTCATAACCGGCTCATCCAGGCTGGCTGAGAGCCGAGCCATCATGACGCCGCCCACGAGCGCGCGAACATCCGGCACCTTGGCTCCGCCCGCCGCCTCAATCACCTCGCGGATCGAGATTCCCACCGGCGCCCGCAAGGTTACCGGAAAGCGCACGGCACCCGCGACCGTCAAATACTTGTGAGTGACCGGCTGATCCAGGCCGATGTTCACCAGCGTTTCGACATTCACTACCACGCAGCCCACATCGCTGGGCAGCCCCCCCGGCGGGATGACACGCCCCGTTACATCATAGACGAGGATGAACTCGTCCCCGGCGGGGTAGCAATCCATCAGCGGATGGAGCCGGACATGCGCAGGAACCTGCGGCTCGAGCGCTGCGATGACCTCCGTGTACTTCTCCTTGATGCCCACCACGCCCTGTCGGGCGCCGACCGCTTCCATGACGATTTGCAGACCACGCAGCATCGGTTCGGATAGATGGAGCAGCAGTTCCTTGTCCTTGTGCAGCAGCGGTTCGCACTCCGCAGCATTCACGATGACGGTCGGGACTTTGGTCTGGAGCTTGACCGCGGTCGGGAACCCGCCACCGCCTGCCCCCACAATCCCCAGGTCCTCGATGCGCCGAGCGTGATCCATGCCTTTGGCTTTGTTGCTCTAAAATGATTGATTTTGAAAGAATATATCCAAAAATATGCTTGACATAGAACGGTATTGTATGTAAAATCGCAATGCAAGTCAAGATCATTCATAAACATTCATTATTTGTGATAGATTAATGATCGTTTTGGTCGCCAACATTGGCAGTACTTCTTTCAAGTACCGGCTGTTCGACAGCGATGCCTGGACGGTAAAGGGGGTTGGCGCCTATGAACGGATCGGCCGGCCCGGAGGCGATTGTCCTGACTATGCCACCGCCATCAGCCGATGTGTGGGCGAAATCTCGGGCGCTGGAAAACCGCTGGGCAGCCTTTCTGAACTGGCTGCGGTCGGATTCAAGGCGGTCCATGCCGGCCCGGTAAGTGGTGCGTTGCGGATCGATGATCGCGTGCTTGCGGCGATGGAAGAGTTTGCCTTTCTGGCGCCGGCGCACAACCCTCCCTACATCGCTGCGATGCGATCCTTCCGGAAGACGCTCCCGGATGTGCCGCTCGTGGCGTTGTTTGAGACCGCGTTTTTTGATCGTTTGGGGGAGGCTGCCTCGACCTATGCGGTCCCGCATGAATGGAAAGAGACGTTCGGGATTCGAAGGTACGGTTTCCACGGCGCGAGTCATCGTGCCGCCAGTGAATGCGCGCAGGAAGTGCTCGGCCGCACCGATTTGCGACAGATCTCCTGCCATCTGGGGGGCAGTTCCAGCCTGGCGGCGATCCGGTCGGGTGTGGCGGTGGACACAAGCTTTGGCGCCTCGCCACAGTCCGGAATCCCCCAGAACAACCGCACGGGCGACCTGGATGTTTTCGCGGCGTTGTTCGTAATGAAAAAGCTGAACCTGGGAGTGGATGAGATGGCGGCGCTGCTCAGCACCCGGTCCGGGCTTGCCGGCATCAGCGGCACTAGCGGGGACATGCGGGACCTGCAGGATGCCGCGGCGCGGGGCAGCGGTCGGGCGCGGCTTGCCATGGATGTGTTCGTACGCGCCATCCGGCACTACCTTGGCGCATTCCTGCTCGAGCTTGGCGGGCTGGATGTCCTGACATTTTCCGGGGGCATCGGGGAGAACAGCCCGGAAATCCGTGCCCGCGTCTGTGAGCGGCTCGCAGGCTTCGGCATCATCCTGGACGGCGAACGCAACGGTGCCGCCCGCGGTCACGTGCGGATTTCGGCGGACGGATCGCCGGTGGCCGTGTGGATCGTGCCAGCGGACGAAGAGCGGATCGTCGCGCGCGCAACGGCGGAGGTGATTTGTGGCGGTTGAAAGGACCAGTGTTCTCAGCCGTGAAGTGGTCGAGCAGATCGTCCGTGAAGCGGTATGGAAAAAGCTGCGCGGCGCCGAGCGGCAGACGGCGAAGTTAACGGTTCATGCTTCGGCGCGTCACATGCACGTGAGCCGCGAGGACCTGGATGTCCTGTACGGTCCCGGATACGAGCTGACGGTCGATCGCCCGCTTTTTCAAGAAGGCAATTTCGCGGCGCAGGAGACCGTGACGCTCGTGGGTCCGCGGAGCCGGCTGATCTCGAACCTGCGGATCCTCGGACCGCTGCGCAAGGAATCGCAGGTGGAGCTGGCCTTCACGGACGCCATCAGTCTCGGCATCGACGCTCCGATCCGGCTCTCGGGAAACATCGAGGGGACGCCGGGATGTTTTATCATGGGCCCGAAGGGAGTGGTCGAACTCAAGCGGGGCGTGATTCGGGCCGCCATTCATGTCCACATGAATCCGGAGGAAGCGGCGCACTTCGGCGTCAGGCAGGGCGACCTGATGAACCTGCGCGTCGGCGGCGATGCCGGGGTGGCCTTCAATCGCGTGCATGTCCGGATCGACCCGAAGGCGCGGCTGAACGTGCATATGGATACCGACGAGGCCAATGGCTGCGGCCTGCACCTGGCCAAGGATATCGAGCTTTTCAAGTAGATCGGGCGATCGCGGCCATTGCGGCTTGCGGCGCGTAACCCAGCGAGGTGAGTGATGAAATCAGCGTTAGGAATGATTGAAACACGAGGTCTGACTGCATTGACGGAGGCGGTTGACGCCATGTTGAAGGCGGCCAACGTAACGTTGCGGGGCTGGGAGCCTGTGGGCTGCGGCCTGGTGACAGCCTTCGTCGAAGGCGAGGTCGCCGATGTAAAGGCAGCGACCGACGTAGGCGCGGAAGCTGCCGGCCGTATCGGCGAGGTCATTGCGGTGCAGGTGATTCCACGGCCGCACGACGATGTCGAGGCTTTCCTTCGGAATCTCAGCGGTTCATCAGGCAGTGGTTCGTAAAAGCGAGGAGCAACGGCTATGGGTAATGCAATTGGTTTGATTGAGACCAAAGGGCTGGTGGGCCTTGTCGAGGCCAGCGATGCGATGTGCAAAGCAGCCAGCGTGGTGATTATCGGGCACCGGCAGATCGGGGGCGGGTATGTCACTACGATCGTCCGCGGCGATGTCGGCAGCGTCCGGGCGGCAGTGGATGCCGGAGCGGCTGCGGCCAAAGCGGTGGGTGAACTCGTGGCGTCGCATGTAATCCCGCGTCCGCACGACGTCGTTCTCGAAAAAATGCTGCCTTAAGGAGAAATCGAAATGGCGCAACAAGCAATCGGAATGATCGAAACCAGGGGTCTCGTGGCGCTGGTCCAGGCGTCAGACGCAATGATGAAGGCGGCCAACGTCAGCTTCAGGGGCTGGAGGAAAGTCGGCAGCGCGCTCTGCACGGTCTTTGTGACCGGCGATGTCGCAGCCGTGAAAGCGGGTGTGGAAGCGGGTGCCTCGGCGGCCAAGGCGATGGGCGGCGAAGTCATCAGCGTGCATGTAATTCCGAAACCGCACGACGAGCTTGGGCCCGTTCTGCCGAAATAGCGCGGCCTCTTCACGGAAGCAAGGAGGTGGTACTGTGTTCCTGGCAAAAGTAATCGGCAATGTGGTCGCCACGCAGAAAGACCCGAAATTCCATGGCATGAAGCTCCTGTACATCCAGCCCTACATTAACAAGAAGCAGACCCTGGAGCCGTCAGGCAGCTCCGTAGTGGCGGTGGACAGCGTGGGAGCAGGCGTCGGCGAATGCGTCCTGTTTACGCAGGGAAGCTCGGCGCGTCTTACACCCATTACCAAGGACGCGCCTGTCGACTGCGTCATTGTCGGGATCGTGGATTCCGTCGAAGTCAACGGCCGGATCGTGGAGAAACCGTGATGGTCAACCGGGAAGAGATGGTTGCCGCCATTGCCCAGGAAGTCGTGGCCCGCCTCCAGCTGCATCTGGCGGGGAAGGCAGCCGCAGGGCTGCCGGCCGAGCCTCAGGTTCCGCGTGCGGCGGCCGGCGACGGCGTTTTCGCGACCGTGGACGAGGCGGTGCGCGCGGCCGCGGCCGCCCAGCCGAAAGTCGCGGCCATGAGCCTGGAAGATCGCGGCCGGATGATCGCGATTATCCGGCGCATCTGTTGCGAGCAGGCCGAGGAGCTCGGCCGCATGGAGATGGAAGAGACCAGGATCGGCCGCCTCGAGCACAAGATTGCCAAACTCCGGGCGATGCGGCACGTCGTCGGTGTCGAACAGATGGAGAGGATTCAGGCTCGTTCGGATGCGGCCGGATTATGCGTCATCGAACGGGCCCCTTGGGGCGTCATCGGCATGGTGCTGCCGGCCACCCACTCGGTGCCGACGATGGTGAGCAACGCTATCAATATCCTGGCTGCCGGCAATACCGCCGTGTTCAACCCGCATCCGGCAGGAGCGCGCGTCGCCGCTCATGCCTTGCAGGTCTTCAACCGCGAGATCGGACGGACCCTGGGCCTTGCGAATGTCATCACGACCATCGCGGCACCGAACATCGAGACCGCCGGGCAGATATTCAATCACCCTGATGTGGCGCTGATCTGCGTCACCGGCGGGCCTGCGGTTGTAAAGGCCGCCATGAAAGCGGGTAAGCGGGTGATTGCTGCCGGCCCGGGAAACCCTCCCGTCGTGGTCGATGAAACGGCAAACCTGGATGCGGCGGCACGGGCTATCCTGGCCGGCGCGGCGTTCGACAACAACCTTCTCTGTGTCGGGGAGAAGGAAATCTTCGTCGTGGCGTCGGTCGCCGATGCCTTTAACCGTGCCCTGAAAGCGGCGGGCGCTTACGAACTGGATAAAGCGGCGATCGACCGGCTCACAAAATCGGCGTTTACGTTCGAAGGCGGCAAGGGCTGCGCGCGTGCCCACGTCAAGAAAGACCTGGTAGGGCAGGATGCTTCGGTGCTCGCGCGCGCGGCAGGGGTGCAGGTTCCCGCTTCGGTCGAATTGCTCTTTGGAGAAACGGACGAGAGCCATCCCTTCGTCCAGGAGGAGCAGATGATGCCGTTTGTCCCCGTGATCCGTGTTCCGGATGCAGACGCTGCCATCGCGGCCGCGGTCCGCGCCGAACACGGCTACCGGCACACGGCCATCATCCACTCACAGAAGCTCGAAAATGTCACAAAAATGGCGCGTGCGATGAACACCACGCTTTTCGTCCACAATGCGCCGAGCACCGGATCTCTCGGGGTGGATGGGCCCGGCTATTTCAGCCACACCATCGCAACTCCGACCGGCGAAGGGGTCACGACGCCGCTCACGTTTACGCGCGAGCGCCAGATCGCCCTCGGCGGCGGCGCTCTGCGGATTGTTTAGGCTGTAGCTGTTTAGGCTGTAGGCTTTTAGCTACAGCCTACAGCCTAACAGCCTACAGCCTACAGCCTGACCGAGAGGTCGCATGTATCTGGCACGAATCGACGGCACGCTGACCGCAGCTGCCAAACACGAGACGCTGCAAGGCGTCCGTTTCCTCATCGGGCAACGCCTCGAGGCAGACGGCAGCACCAGCGGGGAGCCTCTGGTCATGATCGACCGCCTGGGCGCCCGGCGCGGATCCAGGGTGGTGGTCTCCACGGACGGCGACATTGCCAGGCGCTGGCTCGGCAACAACACGCCGGCCCGGCTGGTCGTGGTCGGGATCGTCGACCAGGTGCACATGGGTGGGCAATGAGAATCGGCATCGTGCGCGGCGTCGTCGTCCTCACCCGGTCGGTCGAGGCCCTGAAAGGAACCCGGTTTCTTGTGGTCGAACCCGTGACGGCGGAGAACCTGGAGGCAGGAAACAGCGAGGGAGGCGGCAAAGCGTTAATTGTGGCGGACCACCTGGCACCGGCACGCGGCCAATCGATCGCGTTTACCGAAGGGCGTGAAGCGGCCAATCCGTATTGGCCCCTGAGTGCGCCGGTGGATGCCTATAGCGCCCTGATTGTCGACAGTGTGGACTTCAGGCCGCCTTTGAAAAATGGGACAGCATAAGATGAGTGAATTCGATCTGTGCGGACGGAGAGTGATTGCGGCGCGTGATGTGGAAGCTGCCCGCGAAGCCGGCGCTACCGGGCTGCTCATGAGCGCAGGCGGGATTCTCACCCCCTCGGCCCGGGATGCCCTTCAAAAGCTCGGCATAAGCCTGCGTGTCAACGGCTGCAAGCCTGCCGGCGCAGAGGCGAACACCGGCGATAAGAGAGATATTCTGGAACAGGCAGCGCTCGCATATGGGCGGCCGGCGGGTCCTGCGGAAAAACCGCTTCCAAAGGGAGGCAATGCGGAGATCGAACGGCTGTTCCATTCGCCGGAGGCAAAGGCAGTCAAAGAGGAAATCTGTGCTGTCGGGCAAAAACTCTGGCACCGCAGCTACGTGGACGGCAACGGCGGCAACATCTCCTATCGCCTTGCCGAGAATGCGGTGATCTGCACGCCGACCTTGCTCAGCAAGGCGGATTTAAAGCCCCAAGATCTGTGCCTGGTCGATCTGGCCGGCAATCAGCTCGCGGGTACGCTGCCGCGGACCAGCGAGATCTTCCTCCACCTCGAAATTTATAAACACGTGCCGCAGGCCAAGGGCGCGGTTCACTGTCATCCTCCGCATGCGACCGCCTATGCCATCACCGGCCATGTGCCCCCATCGGCGATTGTCCCGGAGTTCGATGTATTTGTCGGCTCGGTCGCGATCACTCAATATGAAACTCCCGGCACCCAGAAGTTTGCCGAAACGGTCCTGCCCTATGTGCGCAGCCACAACACGGTCCTGCTCGGCAATCACGGCATTGTTTGCTGGGCCGATACCGTCACTCACGCCGAGTGGTATGCCGAAGTTCTGGAAACCTACTGCTGGACATTGACGATCAGCCGGCAGCTCGGAGTTCCCTATTCACGGATACCTTCCGCGAAAGAGCAGGACCTGCTCGCCATCAAAAAACGACTTGGACTTCCCGATGCCCGTTTCGACATGAAGGAGTGCGTGCTGTCGGACCTGCCGGAGCATCCGGGCGCGATCGCCCTGATGCCGCCGCCGGGATGCGGACGCAAGCAATTGCCGGCGGAAACGGAGACGGATGCGGAACTCGAATCGATTGTCCAAGCCGCGACGGAAGCGGTGATGGCGGCGATGAAACATGGATAGGGAAGAGCAGTGAAGGCTACCGGCAGGCACCTGCGCATCCGGGAATTGCTCGAAAGCCATGAGTTCGTCGACCTGGAGACGTTCTGCCGTGAGCTCGACGCGTCCGAGTCGAGCATCCGCCGCGATCTCATTGAACTCGAGCAGCAGCGCGTCTTGAAACGGGTGCACGGCGGCGCCCTCGCGATCAAGCCCCGCGATCAACTGCTTGATTTTTCCTGGCAGAGCACGCGCAACGCCGCCGAGAAACAGCGCATAGCCAAAGTTGCCGCGACCCTGATCGAGGACGAGCAGACCGTGATCCTGGACGGCGGTTCGACTACAGCGGCTGTGGCTGCCGAACTTGCCCACCGGTCCATGAACATCATTACCAACTCGCTCGCCATCGCAGAAATATTCAAGAACTCCCGACAGATTGAAGTCACCCTGACCGGCGGCTACCTGTATCCCCGGCTTGAAATCATGTTGGGGCCTCTCTGCGAAAGCACCCTTGCCGGCGTAGCTGCCGATGTGCTCGTTATGGGAATAGGCGGTATTACCGAAGCAGGGCTCAGCAACAACAATACCCTGCTGGTCGGATCCGAGCGGAAAATGATCGAGGTCGCGCGCAAGGTGATCATCGTCGCCGACCGCACCAAGTTCGGCAAGCCGGCCATGGTCCATCTCGCTCCGATTGACATTGTGGACATAATCGTCAGTGATGAGGGCCTGGCCCCCGAGCACCTGCAGATGATTCAAGCGAGGGGCATTCAGGTTATGCTCGCATGAGCAGCATGCCACCCCGCGACCCAAAAGCCTCAACGCAGAGGGCACAGCGCGGCCGGTGGCCGCAACCAAAGGGTGAAGCCCAACAGTCGTGATGGCCGCTGGCTGCGCTGAGCTTTCAGCCGTCAGTTTTCAGCTCTCAGCTTTCAAACGACTACAAGCAATGTTTTTG
>JBGQNR010000229.1:0-10011 GCA_041501225.1 Acidobacteriota bacterium | reverse complement strand
GCGAAGCGTTGGCCCCCGGGCGTGAAGAATCGCATTGGCCTCTTTGCGGTCTTTGAGGTCTTCGCGGTGAGATCTTCTCTACTCTCTGAATCGCAGTTTCAATGAATCTGCGTTCTTCTGCATGCATCTGAGGTTGAGATCCGCACCTGGCAACGCTATTGTATGAATTGGATTTGTGACGATTGACGGCGAAGTAGAAGTGGTGGGGAGTCTCGCGGGCTGAGGCCGTGGTGCCCTGTGTGCCAGGATCTCACGGCCGCAGCCTCAGAGTCAGCTTCTCGAATAGCCTGTCAATCTCATCGGCAGAGAGCAGTTTTTCTGCAGTACTTTATCGGCCATCCTTATCTTTTATCTGTTGTTTCAGCGCCTCGAGTTCCTTTTCCAGAGCACGCACCTGACGCTGCAATTCCGGCAGCTTGGGAAGAAGTGCAACGCTGCGCCGCCAGACGCTGTTATCGAACGCGGGAGAACCCGAAAGTACCTTTCCGGCTTCGATTTCCCCGTGGACGGCGCTTTGCGCTGTCAGGATCACGCCGTCTCCGACTTCCTGGTGCCCGGCAAAGCCGGCCTGCCCCCCGGCTTGAACATTGCGGCCCAACTTGGTCGAACCCGCCACACCCACTTGGGCGGCCAGCACACAGTTTTCCCCTACCTGCGAGCCGTGACCGATCTGGACCAGGTTATCCAGCTTTGCTCCCCTGCAGATCCTGGTGACTCCGACCGCTGCCCGGTCAATGGTCGTGTTGGCCCCAATTTCCACGTCATCCTCGATGATGACATGACCCGTCTGGCGAATCTTGTAGTACGTGCCATCTCCCATGGGGGCGAAGCCGAACCCATCACTGCCGATGATGCTCCCGTTCTGAACGATTACCCGGTGGCCGAGCTCGCATGATTCGCGCACAACGACTCCTGAATGCAGAATCACTTCGTCCCCGATCGATACGCCCGGATAAAGCGCGATGTGGGGGTACAGTGTGACGCGCGCGCCAATTCTGCAGCCACTGGCTATCACGACATACGCACCGATGCTTGCTTCCGGGCCGATCAAGGCATCTGCGGCGATAACCGCCGAAGGATGGATGCCGGGCTCAGGCTTGATCGGCTCATGGAAGAGTTCGAGTGCTCGTGCAAAGGCAAGGTAGGGATTCTGGGTTCGCAAGCTCGGCAGCGAAACAGCCGGCAAGTCGAGTCCCAGGATAATGGCAGACGCCTTGGTATCGTGGATGTGCCTGATATACTTTCGATTGGAGACAAAGGTAAGCTGCCCTGGACCCGCTTCCTCAATGCCGGCAATTCCCACGATTTCCGGGTCGCTGGCAGATTCCAGCCGACAGTCCAGCGCGCGGGCGATCTCTGAAAGCTTCATAAGATTCCGAATTATTCCGGAGCAGGCCAGAGATAAAGCAAATGCGGGACAGATCCGCAGGCGCCCCTGCCTGTTCCAAGGAAAGTCATTCAAATCAACGTATTGCCGCTCTACCAGCCTATGGTAGTATAGCTGTTCCGGGGGGTCAAGGAATAGACTCAGGACGGATGCAAACGCTTACTTAACACTGACAGAGCAATAGCAAACCGGTGCCGCCACTTCCAGCACGAAAAAAGAGCCTTGCGAGTGCCGCTGTATCCATCAGCCTGGCCACCATGATCAGCCGCGTACTGGCCATGGGGCGCGAGATGGTCATGTCCACGTATTTTGGCGCCGGTTATTACACGGACGCGTTCAACGCCGCCTTCCGGGTTCCCAATCTCCTGCGCGACCTGTTTGCCGAAGGAGCCCTGAGCTCAGCTTTCGTGCCTACTTTTATTCGCTATACATCGAAAAAAGGGCAGGCTGAGGCATGGTTGCTCGCAAACCGGGTAATTAACGCCCTGGCTGTCATTTTGTCGGTCGTTACCTTGCTGTTTTATTTCGGCGCCTCCTGGTTTGTCTATCTTCTTGCGGCACCCTTTGCCTCCATCCCGGGAAAGTTTGAACTCACGGTTCAGATGACGCGTATCATGTCGCCTTTCTTGCTGTTTGCTGCGCTCGCATCTGCGTTCATGGGAATGTTGAATGCAGGAGGCAAATTTTTCATTCCGGCAATGGCCCCTTCTGCATTCAATGTGTGTGCAATTCTGGCCGGCGTTTTCCTGTCTCCTGTGATGCCGAGATTTGGTCTGGCCCCAGTGGTGTCCATGGCCATCGGTGCGCTGATTGGTGGAGCCAGCCAGATGTTCATTCAGGTGCCGGCAGCCTATACAAGCGGTTACCGCTATCGATTCATTCTGGATTTCAAAGACCCCGGGGTCCGGCAGATCGGAAAACTCATGCTGCCGGCTGTCGTTGGACTGTCAGCGACTCAAATCAATATTGCTGTCGACACGCAACTCGCGGGCAGTTATGGCAACGGCCCGGTTTCGTACCTCAATTACGCCTTCCGACTCATGCAACTTCCCATTGGCTTGTTCGGAGTTGCCATCGCGACCACGACGCTGGCCACGGTTTCCCTGTATGCGGCCAAAAACAACATGGAAGCCCTCAAGAATACCGTCACAACCAGCCTGCGGCTGGCCGCTTGCCTGACCTTTCCAGCGACGGTGGGATTGATCTTATTCCGCCGGGAAGTGATCGAGGTGATCTTCCAGCATGGCGTCTTTACTGCGCTGGCGACGACAAAGACCAGCCAGGTCCTTGGCCTGTACGCTCTGGCACTGTTCGCCTACTCCGGAGTGAAGATTCTTGTGCCAGTTTTTTACGCCATGAACGACACCAGGACGCCCGTCCGATTAAGCCTTACCACGGTGGCGGTCAAAATTGCCGTCAATTTTCTGCTGATTTTACCCATGGGGTTCCTGGGACTGGCGCTGGCTACTGCCGTGGCATCCTGGTTGAATTTTTTGCTCCTGGCTCGGAGTTATGCAAGGAAGACGACGACATACTGGGGGATGCGTGAGCTCTTAGTCTACCTTCGCATCGCCGCCGCATCACTACTCATGGGTCTGATTGCGTTTCTGGCCTATTACATCGCCCTGAACCTATTGCATGTCCGCGGTACTCTGGGGTTGTCAATCCACCTGGGCATCGCAATTGCCACAGGGATGGCTGCCTTGTTGCCCCTGCTGCGGTTATTCAAGGTCGAGGAAGAACGGGAACTTTCGGGCATTCTCGTGCGCCTGGCTGGGAAGCTGCGATGAACCGCAATTGGCTGGGGGAATATGAGGTCTATTTAAGAGTTGAGAAACGACTGTCCCAGAATTCCGTCAGCGCCTACATGCAGGATCTCAAGAAATTGGCTGCGTTTGCAGACAAAGCGAGTCTGCCGCTCACCGGCCTCGGGCGGGACGATATCCTGCAGTGGAGCATGACGCTGCGGCGTGGTGGCCTGTCATCGCGGTCGGTGGCACGCGCCCTGATTGCGGCCCGAGGCTTCTACCGCTTCCTGGTTGGCGATCGAGTTATCACTGCGGATCCGACCGAACACCTGGAGTCTCCACGCCCCCTTAAGCCCCTGCCGCATTTTCTATCCAAGGAAGAGGTCGAGCGCTTGCTGCAGAAGCCGGACATGGGGAGTCCGAGAAGAGTCCGCGACCGGGCTATGATCGAGGTTTTGTACGCCTCCGGGTTGCGCGTGAGCGAACTGGTCGGCTTGAAGATTGCCCAGTTTAATATGGAACTTGGCGTACTTTCCTGCATGGGAAAGGGGAGCAAAGAGCGGATTGTGCCTGTAGGCGCCGAGGCGATGAAGCAGGTGCAGGATTACTTGCGGACTGCGCGGCCGCTGCTGTTGAAGCGACGGCAATGCAACTTCTTGTTCGTCACGCAGCAGGGTTCCTGCATGACTCGCCAGGGTTTTTGGAAAACGCTGCGCGCCTACGGCAGGAAAGCGGGCATCCGAAAACCGATCACGCCTCACATGCTGAGGCACTCCTTTGCCACCCACCTGCTGGAAAATGGTGCAGATCTGAGATCCGTGCAAGTGATGCTGGGCCATGCGGATATTTCAACGACTCAAATCTACACCCACGTAACCCGGGAACGCTTGCGACAGATTTACGAGAAATTCCACCCGCGGGCCTGAATAATCCTGAGGATCTCCCGGGTTCAGGTTTTAATCGTAAAGAGAAGGGCGAGGCCGGCAGCACCAAATATGATATTGGGGGCCCAGGATGCGAGCACCGGCGCAAGCAAGCCATAGGCACCCATTTGTTCGAAAATTCTGAACATTCCCCAATAGGATATGGCGATAGCGATACTCGCCGTGATGCCAAAGAAGGCTCCTCTTTTCCCCATGGAAAATGAAAAGGGAACGCCGATCAACGCCATGACAAAACAGCTCAGCGGGAAGGAGATTTTCATGTGGAGCTGCACCTGCAATTCTGTAGCGTTGTAGCCGGATTGCTTTAGATAGTCAATGTAATCCTTTAACTCCAGATAGGTCATCTTTGACGATTCTTTCGGCTCAAAGATCTCCTTTTTGAAGTAAGCAGCGGGTTCAGGAAATCCGAAATTCTCCTTCTTGATCTGGCGGAAACTGCCGCGATCTTTTTCGAAATCACGCACCCAACCGTCTTCCAGCACCCATCGCCCTGGCCACAAAATAGTTGCCTGCCGCGCAGAAATGCGGCGCGTGATCCTGGATTGCTGGAGGTCGACTTCATAGATGTTGATGCCGATGAAGACATCCTTGTCGGGATTGTAATAGTCGTAGTTGTAGATGCGATCGGATTGGCCGAAGATCCATTTGCGGGCTTTGCTGGTAAATGTTTGAGCCGGCCTGCCTTTGATCTCATTCCGCAGCTCATCCTGGCGGATATTGGCATACGGCAGGACATAGTCCTGCATGAAATAAATAGCGCCGCAGATCAGGCTCGAGATCAGCAATACCGGTAGTGCGATCCGGTATAGGCTCCAACCACCCGCCTTCATCGCGGTTACTTCGGAACCTTTTTCCAGGATGCCAAACAGGATCAGAATTGCCAGTAGCAGCGCCATGGGAACGCTGAGCATGAGGATATGCGGTGTTAAAAAGATGAAATAGCGGACGATCAGGAAAAGGTCGGCCTTGTTGCGGATAATCTGATCAAGAAGATCAAAAAGCGTCAGCACCACGAAGAGCGAATAGCAAACCAGGAGCGACCAAAGAAAATAAACCAAAAATCCCCGGCTGATGTAGGAATCGAGAATCTTCGGGAAGCGGGAACGGGCGATCCTGCCGGTCGTAGAAAATGCCAGATCATCGATACCTCGGAATACCTGCCGGATTGATCCGAGATGAAATCTGCCTGCCAGAGCCTGCAGGCGGGGCTGCCAGGGAATCGCGCCGCTAAACTGCGCCAGCCGTATGTCCTGCTCCGCATTGAGCAACAGAAACATCCCAATCCCGAGAAGGATGATGTCGGCTCCCCACATGCCCAGCCAGACCGGGACGGTGTTCGCTCGCGACAAGTGCACGCCATTGGAAAACAGAACATAGTAGAGTAGTGCCAGAAACATGCTGAGTACGGAGCCTGACGTCCGCCCGGTACGGCGCGAAAAGGACCCCAACGCCACGCTGATGAAGGCGAAACCAAAGATCGAGCAGGGAAGTGACAAGCGTTTATGAAGTTCGATCAGCTCGTCACGACGCTTCACTGAATTGGCCCCCGCAGATCCGAACCAAAGCTTGAGGGTTGACTGCACAATCGGCTTTTCCTTCTCCTCTTTCAAAGCCACAGTGCCGGCTTCATCCTTCACTTCAATCGGGATATCCGTGGCCGCGAAGACACTGGTGTTATCCTTGGCGGGCTCCAGCGGGTTAACTTCATATATCGTGCCATTTTGCAGGTGTAACTGCAGGCGTGATCCTGAAGGGTCGGTCACCCAGGTTCCTTCGCGCGCCAAAACAACCTTAGGTGCATTGGGATCGGAATTATCCGCAAGAAAAACGCGATCCCAATGCTGGCGATCGGTGGAGAGATCGTCGAGATAAAAGACAACCTTGGAAAACTCCTCATTAAATACCCGTGGCATGATTTGCGATGTAGCCTGCCTCACGCCAACCAGGTCTTTCAAATCACTCAGAACATCATTGCTTTTAGGCAGAATCACCACCGACATCGCGGCCGTGGTCAACCCGACGAGCACGCCTAATGCCAGTACTGGCCGCAATAAACTGCGCAAGGGGACCCCGCAGGCCCGCAAGGCAGTGATCTGAGATTCACCCGAGAGCCCGCTCAAACCTATCAGGCTCCCAATCAGGAATGACAGCGGCAAGGAAAAGACCAGGACTCCGGGTGCAATGGTTCCCGCAATATACAGGATGGTCAGGGGCGAGGCATTATGGGTGATGAGCAGCTCGGATAGCTTTCCAAGGTCGTTCATGAACACGACGAAGGTCAGGACGGTGAGAGAAATCAGAAATGGAGGGAGGATCGAAATAAGGACGAGCTTGTCAATCTTGCGCATCGCGAGAGAGACTAGCATAGGCAGTGCGTGCCAGTAAAGAACGGCGCCAGCAAAGCGTAATTGCGGCGTGAACTTGCGCGTTACCGGCCATTGCCAATCGAGGGGATTGCCTTCACCTGAGCAACCCGGTATCCGCGGGGAAGGATCGCATCGAAGTTGTTGCACTTTTGCTGCGCAGACTCGCCAGGAGTTATCACCGTTCCAACTTCTGATAAGATATATTATGTAAACTATTCAATATGGGCTTCAGGCCTGGCCCTCTGCAAATCCGAGGAAGGCTGGCGCACTTCCCCGGCATACGTTTCCCCCCGGAAACTATAGAAATAGCGAGTTTTAGGGGCAAACGCCTACAGAACGGACTTCAATAAACTATTTGGCGAGGATTGAACGAAATCTATTCGGCGGTTAGCCGAGCGGCGCAAAAACGGGAATTGATTGACCAGCGGCAAAACTCTACATTTTGTACTTCCCCAGGTCATCCGGGTTGAGGTTTTCGAGCCACTGCCGGATCTCTTCTGGAGTGCTGCGATCGGCCGATAAAGTAGTTGCGGCGGTGCTGGCGGACTTCGTAATGACGTCATCCGTGACAAAAATTGGCGAGTCGGTTCGAAGAGCGAGCGCGATGGCATCGGACGGGCGTGAATCCACGGTGATGGTCTTGCCTGCTACCTCGAGAAAGATGAGAGCATAAAAAGTGTTGTCGCGAAGCTCGGTGACCACAATCTTGGTAACGCGAGCATCCAGATGGTTGAGCATCCCTTTAATAAGATCATGCGTCATCGGTCGGGGGGTGTCTACCTTCTCAATCTGCAGGGCGATCGCGTTGGCTTCGAAGATTCCAACCCAGATTGGAAGCAGGGTCTCGCTTGTGGTGTCCTGCAACACAACAATGGGAGAGTTAGTCAACGGATCCATCATCAAGCCTTTTATCTTAAATTCAATCTCCTTCATGATTCCTCCGTCGTACCTGAACCCAGACACCCTTTAAGCTGTTGGCGCTGAAACCGGATATTTCCACATTCACGAATCGGCCGAGGAGTGAATCCGGGCCGTCGAAGTTCACGATCTTGTTGTTGCTCGTGCGCCCGGTGAGGGCGAAGTTGCTGCGCGCGTTGCCATCGACCAGGACCTCGAACGTCTGTCCATGGTAAGCGGCATTCTTATTGAACTGAATCAGCTTTTGTTGGTCCTGAAGCAGCTTCAGCCTTGCTCCTTTTTCCTCGTCGTCTACCTCGTCGCACAACTCCAAAGCATGCGTATTAGGCCGGGGGGAGTATTTAAAGGAAAAGACACTATCGTATTGTACCTCATCGAGCAGGTGAAGAGTATCCTGAAAGTCCGCGTCCATCTCGCCCGGAAATCCCACGACGATGTCGGTGGAAATGGCAATCGGCCGGGGTGCGCGGCGAATTCTGTCCACGGTGGCCAGGTAGCTCGCCCTCGTATAACCTCGGCGCATGGAGCGCAGTATTCTCGTCGAGCCCGACTGCACCGGAAGATGGACTTGGTTGCAGACTTGCGGATAGCCGGCGATGGTGTCGATCAATTCGTCGCTGAAATGATTCGGATGCGGCGAGGTAAAGCGGATGCGCCGAAGGTCCTGAATTCCAGCCAGACCCCGCAGTAACGCGGCGAAGCTAAGACCGTCGGGAGAGGGATCGGAGTAGGCATTTACGGTCTGGCCGAGCAGCACAACCTCGAGGTAGCCGTCGGCTACGAGGGTCGCAACTTCGCGGATAATGTTGGCACTCCCACGGTCCCGCTGCCTGCCTCTGGTAAAAGGGACCACGCAAAAGCTGCAGTTTCGGTTGCATCCTTCGCTGATGGTCACGCCGGCGCGCCAGCGGTTTTCGCGCAGAACGTAGGTGCTTTCGAGCGGCTCCGGATCGTCGTCCATGCGCAAGTCGACAGCCGGCTCATGGCCGGTGCGAGCGCGCTCGACCAAATTGCCGATGACATGCCCTTTCTGTGGGCCGGCAAGTAAATTGACGAAGGGCACCTTCTTCAGTACTTTCTCGCCTTCCAACTGTGCCATGCACCCGACGACGCCGACAACGAGGTCCTGCCGCTCGGTTTTCAGGCGTTTAATCTCGCCCAGCCGAGCGTAGACCTTTTGCACAGCCTTCTCGCGCACGCTGCAGGTGTTTAGGATGATGACATCGGCGCCGGATGCCTCGCTGACCGGTTCCAGGCCATTGTGCTGGAGATTCCCTGCGATTTTCTCGGAATCCAGCGCGTTCATCTGGCAACCGAATGTCTCAATAAAAAACTTTCTGGTCATACCTGTGCTTTGGGTTCCCTCTTGATGCCCTTGCCCGCCTGGTCAAGCATTTCTCTTGCGTGGCGGCGCGTGGTCTCGGTGATGACTGTGCCTCCCATCATGCGCGCCAGTTCCCCGACGCGCGCCGGGCTGTCCAATTGCCCGATGAACGTCTCCGTACGAGTCCCTACGATATCCTTGCGCACGTTGTAGTGATGACGGGCGTGGGCAGCGATCTGCGGCAGATGGGTCACGCACAAAACCTGGTTATGAGCGGCGACATCGCGCAGGCGTCTTCCGACCACTTCGGCAACCCGCCCCCCGATTCCAGCATCGATTTCGTCGAATACCAGGGTCTTGCCTGTTTCTCCCCCTCCGCAAAGCGCCTTAATCGATAACATGATGCGCGACAGCTCGCCTCCGGAAGCAATTTTCGCGAGGGGCCTTATTTCCTCCCCGACATTGGGAGCCAGAAGAAACTCTACCTGATCCATGCCATGAGGTCCACAGTGAGCGGGTATGCGTGCCGGTGAGGCCGATCCTGTCACCTCGTTGGGGCGGAATCTGACGCTGAGGTCCATTCGTTCCATTGCCAGCAGGCTAAACTCCTTGCGGATCCCGCGTTCGAGTTGCGTCGCATCTTTGCGTCTTTTGGTGGAGAGACTTTCCGCCACTTCGAGGTATCCCTTCAAATGGGCTTCAAGCTCCTGGGTGAGCTGCGCCGAGATATCGTTCGAAGAGACGAGTTCCTCCAGCCGTCGCTCGCACTGGTCGGCAAATGCCAGCACCTCTTCCATGGACCGGCCGTATTTTGCTTTAAGGCGGTCCAGGTCAGAGAGCCGCCGTTCGACCTGGTCAAGGCGATCGGGGCTGAAGTCGATGCTTCCTGCATAATCGCGGGCGACGTAGGTCAAATCTTCCAGCTGGTACACGCTTTCGCGCACGGAGTCCAGGTGGCTTGACCATGTGGAGTCGAATTCAGCCAGCTGCCGCAATATTTGGGTCAGGCGGTCCAGTTGCCCTGTGATCGCATGCTCGCTCTCATAAAGCAGCGCATACGCCTCGTTGGACAAAGCGAAGACCTTTTCGTGGTTGGTGAGCACCGACCTCTCGTTCTCCAACTCTTCCTTTTCCCCCGGGCGGATGTTTGCGCGGCCGATTTCGTCGACCTGGAAGCGCAGGATATCGAGAAGCCTCTGCCGTTCCTGCTCGTCCATTGCCAGCGCATCGAGCCGTTGTGAGGTTTCGCGCATTTGCGCATAGAACGCGCGCAGCTTGTTTACGGCCGCTTCGTTTCCCCCGAACCGATCGAGCCATATCAAGT
>JBGQNR010000228.1:0-10017 GCA_041501225.1 Acidobacteriota bacterium | reverse complement strand
GTGCATGAGGGACTGCGTTGAGGTTGTTTGCCGCTGTCATTTGCCGGGAATGAAATATGTCCGCAAGCTGGTGATGACCGAACGCAGCGATTCGACCGGGGTGTTGCGGATGTAACTGCCAAGGCCTGGAATCCAATTTACGATCTCGGGGATATTGCGGCTCAGGCTCGTCGATTCGCATTCGACGATCACCCCGAAGTCGGTCTCCTGGAAGCGCCACCAACTGACCAGACGCCACAGAAATCCGCGGTCGTCGCCGATGGGGCGTTCCTTTTCCTCCGGTGTCCCCGGGTTTTCAAGCTCGGCAATCTTGGTCGCGACGCTTTTGCTGAATACGCGTTTGGCGTCCAGGGTGCGGTAGACCACGTCCTGATCCGAATTGTAATAGGCCGTAACAAAGGCTTTGGATCGGCTGAGTCGATAGAAGATTTTGAAGTTGTCTCCGTTGCGGGAAACGAGCCGTGATTTCTCGACATCCTTGAATTTGCCGGCATGGTGATCGTAATCCTGCAGGAACCGGAGCAATTCCGGCATCTTGACCTTGGGCAGGAAGACGCTGCCCCAGACGTGCAGGATGGTCCCGTCCGGAACCTTGAATTTCTCGTTCGCAGGCACGACGCCGCTGGTCACGCGTTTGATCACGATCTCGCCGGCGCGCAGATCCTTCTCGACCTGCGCCTTCTCGGCTGCAGGCAGGTAATCCTGGATCAGAAATTTCCCGGGAGTATCGATCTGGTGCTGCACACGGTCATTCGCCCATTGGTAATAGCGATCCCAGGCTTCAATGGTGGCGGGCTCGAGTTTGATGATCAGGGCATCCGCCTGGCCGGCGAATAACAAAAAGATCAGCACAGAGAGCACGATGTACCCCAGCGTCCGAATGCGAGCGGAAATCCCGCGACTCTCTCTGGGTTGCATAGCCGCCCCGGCAAAGAATCACAGCAAGGTATGATCGAATCGCGTCCAATGTATCACACCCCTCGACTGCGGACGAGAATAGATATGATGTTCCTGTGATTCAGACAGTAAATGCTAAAAGCAGCCACGAATGACACGAATAGCCATAGCTGCAAAAAAAGAGCCCTTATCGCAGAGCGCGCCAATGACCTGCGATTTTGCCTCCTACCCAGGGCGGCCTCCGGCCAACATTCTGGCGCCGATCTCCCGGGACAGCGCTTTTGAGGTGCCCATCTAGCTCAGGCCCTGGATGCGCTTTCCCGGGAGATCGGCGCCAGAATGTTGTAGCGCGAAGCGTTGCGCCCTGGGTAGGAGGCAAAATCGCACTCCCATGGTGGCTTCTCTCTCCTTTGGTTCTATTCGTGCCATTCGTGGCAAGGTTTTTTCCCACTTTCTGAATTACAAATGCTGTTCCGGCTTTGGCTGAGGTGTCGTTTATAGGAAAGGTTCCAGGCCTTTTTCCATCAGCTGCGTGTATCCCGGGAGGCCCGAAACTGCGATCGGCTTGTCGGGGTTTTGGGAGGTGTAGGCCGCGAATACCGCCATGACCGCCGATGTATGACGGCCCACGCGTTGCTTGATCGGCCATCCCTTCCTATCGAACGGCACCGCAAGCCTTCCCAACTGCGCGGCCCGGAGATACTTGTCGTCGGTGCCCTCGATCACCAGCCGGGCATCAGTTGCCCCGCGGAGGCGCCCCTGCGAGGCGTTCGAGGTTTCGAAGAGCATTGCCAGTGCTTCCGTGGCGTCCCCGAGCTCGCGGTGCGAGAGCCCGCGGAGATTCCGGGGGGAGGGCTCGAGACCGATCTTGATATCTTCGAACTCGAGGTTGAGGACGGCGACGGAAGCTACGGGCATCGCCCGTTCATGAGCGACGATCGCGTTGATCACCGGGTATTCAGGGGAAGCCTCGTGCAGGTCGAGGACAATGTCCATCTTCTCGGCTCGAATGAGCGAGGTGATCGCATAGGCGACCATTTCGGTGAAGGTGCCGTCGGGACGGCCCGGATAGGCGCGATTGAGATTCCTCGTTTCCGCGCCGGAGAGCTTCTGCCCGGAGGATGCGTGAATGTAAATGTCCGGATCCGGCCACTGGTCGGTCGGATTCGTGGCCCGGCTTCCATAGCGGAAGGTGCGGCGGCCGGAAGCGCCCTGAAATACCAGCAAGCGCGGCGAAGCTTCCTGATAATCGGTATGAGTCATGGATGAGCGGTTCGCATGCGGCATCACGAAGAGCCTGCCGGATTGGGGTACGGCATTCTCCACGATGAGAGTGGCGGCGATGTAACCGGCGGGCTCGTTACCGTGGGTAGCGCCGAGGATGAGGGCGCTTGCGCCGGGCTTACCCGAGTCAAGGATGTAGACATCAGTATCGCCGTGTGTCCCGCGGATGGCCGGGAACCAGTCTGAGAGCTTGCGGATTGCGGTGACGCCAGGTCCTTTCCGGATGCTCTCATCCTGGCTCTGCGAGAGGTAGCCGGGGATCACCGCCGCGACGAGCGCCAGGCTCGCGGCCAGGACAAAGATCGACAGAACCAGATTTTGTTTCGAGCGCACAGCTGCGGCGGAAGCCTCTCGGGGGTCGCCTTCCATGGCACCCTCCTACGCGATCATAAGAGCCCGCAGGATCAGCGGGACGAGGACCAGGCCGGCGTTGATCTTGAGCTTGAGACTGCGCTGGGAGAAAAGCTCGGCGATCACGAGAACGACCGCGAGGGCAGCGATGATCCGGTATACAAGGGTGATCATGTTCACACTCCAAGAAACTTGGCGATGGGATTGGCGAAAATCAGGACGACGACTCCCAGGAGGATAGCTGCAAGCGCCGGGAGCAGGCACCGGCGCACGATCGCCAGATAGTTTTCCCCGATGAGACCGGCCGTCACCACCGGGGTGAAGGCAACCGGTGGTATGTAGCTGCCCATCGCGCCGATCAGTGACAGGGCCGAGAGCACAATAATCTGGTTGCGCCCGAGAAGGGCGAGGGCGAAGGGCACACCGAGAACGCTCGCCCCGCCGTACACCGAGATCCCGCCGAAGAGCGGCAGAATAATCGCGATGCCCGCATAAAGGTAGGTGCTAGGGATGGAAAGCGAGCCCACCACGATGGCGCCGCGCAGCCCCGTGAGCGTCAGGATCTCGATGAGCATGCCGACTCCCAGGAGGATGCCTGCTACCGGGAGGATCTCGCTTACTCCTGCACGCGCGGCCCGGATGACGTCAAAACGCCTGCCGGAGAAAAGGCCGGTCAGGCTTCCGATGAGAAACGTGAGCGGCAGGCGCGGATCGGGGAACCAGTGCGGAAACGACTTGGGCCCGATCATGAGTGCGAGCACGATCAGGAGTGGCAGGTACAGGAGAAATCGGCGGCTGCCCTGGAAGGTTCTTGCGCCTTGCGTGCCCCGGTTCTGGGCCACGACCTCGGCAAGCTTGGCCCGGTCGACGAACTTGACTGCGAGCCACAGCGTGGTCAGGACCGCGGGTATGACCGTAAGGAGCGCCAGGACAAGATCGAAGCCGATGTAGGGCATATCGATGCCGCCTCCGATGATCATCACCGGAATATTTACCGGTGGAGCGATCATGCCGTAGACTGCGGCGCTCGAGATCACCGCGCCGGTCACCGCGAGCGGTAGTCCCATTTGCATCAACACCGGCGCGACGATGGCACCGGTGCCGAGGACCGAGGCGGAGCAGGAGCCCGTGATCATCCCCGGGAACATGATCACCACCGTCAACGCAACCAGGAGAAGAACCGGTGAACGGCCCAGGCCTGCAATGATGCTGCGCGTGAGTTCGCCGAGCAGCCCGTTGGCTTCGATCACTTTCATGAAGATCATGGCTGTGATCAAGACAAGGATGACGTCGAGGTAGCTGAACGTCCCCTCGACCAGGTGCGCGACCGGCAGCCCTTTCCCGGCGGCCAGCGCGAGGAGGACCGAGCTGGCTGCCAGGCTCAGCGAAACCGGGAGCCGGGCAGCCAGGACCAGCGTGACGAAGGATGCCGCAGTCAAAAGGAGGAGCGTTGCGTCAAAGAGGCTCATAGTTTTTCTGCCTGGGCCGCGGGCCCAGTGCTACTTGAAGGCCCTCTGCAGGGGTTCGACGGCTTTGGAGATCCGCTCCACTTTATCGAGGGGGATCTTGGCGCCACAGAGCTTTTCGAAGAACCCGTCCTTGTCACCCTCGGCGACCACGATGACATAGTTGCAGGCCGGAATAGCGGCCTGGATGAATTTATCCGACAGCTCACCCCGGCGCGCCTCGCCTCCGATGTGCAGGCCGATGATGGTCATGCCGAGTTTTTTGCCTTCGGCGATGACGGCCTTGGCCCGGTCGAGCTCGGCATCTGCTGAGACTCCTGCCGCACCGAGACCTTTGGTGCTGCCGCCTACGACGAGAATGAGGGTCTTGGCGCCGGAAGCGGCGAGATCGCCGGCCTTCGCCTGGCCTTCTGTCTTGTGCGGCACCGCAGCCCGTTCCAGGAGGACCTTCACCATTTCGATGTCGGCGCTCTGGCCCACAGAAGTCAGAAAGGCGGGTTTCTGAGCGATGGGGGCTTTGAGGGCATACCCCTGACCCCAGGCTGCCATCGAGACGAGCAGTACCGCAGCGGTTACGAGCACGATCGTGCGTTTCATTGATTTCTCCTTGTCAGTATTTCCTCGTGCAAACTGCAAACGCAGCCACGAAGAGCACGGCGCGGCATAGCCGCAACCTAAAAACCTCAACGCAGTCCCTCATGCGCCAGGGCGCAACCAAGTGCATGAAAATGTTGTGCTCACATCGCGCTTTCCCTGCGCCGCCCTTTCAGGGCTCTTGCCAGCTCGGTCACCTGTTGCCAGGGCTCACGCCCTGGGCTTTGCTGCGCCACCCCTTCGGGGTTTTCGCAGTCGTGAAATGCTTAGCCCTGAAAGGGCGAGGCAGAACAGCCCAGGGCGCAAGCCCTGGGTTGAGGTCCGGAGATCTCAAGCCCTGAACGGGCGGCACAGAAATAGACGAGTTGATCGGCACCGTAATTGGTCCTATTTTCGGAGCAGAGGGCGCAGAGGCCGCAGAGCAATTTTCGTTTTTGAATGGCTTCTCCCTGCGGCCTCTGTGACCTCTGCGTTGAACTGTTGCTTTTCTTGCCTAATTGGCAAGTACTTGTACGTAAGTGGTACGAAGCCAAAGGCGATCAGTATCCGGCTGCCTTTCCGTCGCGGCGCGGGTCTGCGCCGCCATATAGGATCTTGGCGACGTGGTCGTAGAGCACCGCATGGACTCCCCCGTAGGAGGAGTCATAGTCGCCTCCGACCGTGACTTCATGTCCGAGCGCCTTGACGCCGTTGTACGCGTTGATGGAGTACCGCCCTTCGATCGCGAGATTGCCGGTGCGGGACTGGTACAGGCGCGGCGCGTTGATCGCCAGTTGGATCGGCATACCGCGATCGATCACGTTTGAAATCACCTGGGCAATGGTCGGGATAATGTGCGTGGCGCCCGGCGAACCGAGAGCCATGAACGGGCGGCCCTGCGGGTCGAGGACGAGCGTCGGGCTCATGCTCGACAGCATCCTCTTGCCGGGCTCGATCGAGTTGACCGAGCCGGGCTTCAGGTCGAAGTCATCCATATCATCGCCCATGATGATTCCGGTCCCGGGGACGACGACGCCGGAGGCAAAGAACATATTGATCGTCTTGGTGACTGCCACCATATTGCCCGCTTTGTCCATGACGCTGAAATGGGTGGTGGAGCCGGACTCATACTTGAAGGGATCGCCCGCGGTTACATTTGCCATTACCTTGTCGGCAGAGATCAAAGTGGAAAGTTCCTTGGCATAACCCTTGGAAGAAATCCCCAGGTATGGGACTTTGACAAAGTCCGGATCGGCTGCGTATTTCGCCCGGTCGGCGAAGACCAGCTTGCATGCTTCAGACCAGAGATGTGTCGTGGCGGTAGTCTGCTCGCCGAGCTTGGCAAGATCGTAGTTCTCCATGATATTCAGCAGCTGTAGGATGTGGGTGCCGCCGGAAGGAGGCGGAGGCGTCATAATCGTATAGCCGCGGTAGGAGCCGACCGCAGGCTTGCGCACCTTGACCTTATAATTGGCAAGGTCCTCCAGAGTGATGATGCCTGCCCGCTTGTGCACCTCAGCCACGATCTTGCCGGCAATCTCACCTTGATAGATCGCGTCCGTCCCCTGTTTCTGGATGAGGCGGAGCGTGTTGGCGAGGTCCTTGTTGATGATCTTGTCGCCGATTTCGTAGGGGAAGCCGTCCTTGGCATAGATGGCCAGGCCGTTTTCATATTTCCGGAGCTTGCCGAAGTTGTCCTTGAGGATCTGCGCCAGGTTCACGGTGACGGGAACGCCTCGCTCGGCCCAGTCGACGGCGGGCTGGATGATCTGGGCTCGCGTGAGTTTTTTCGACCCGTAGTTCTCGAGCGCATAGAGCAGACCCTTCACCTCACCCGGAACGGCCGAGGCCAAACCGCCCTCGACCGAAGCGTTGCCGACCGGCCTGCCGCGCGCATCCAGTTTGTACATGTCGGGTGCTGCGGCAGCCGGCGCCGTGGGACGGAAGTCGATGACCACGGCCTCCTTTATATCCGCCATTTTAATGATCATGAATCCGCCGCCGCCGATACCGGAAGCGTTCGGCTCCAGCACACCGAGGGCGAAGCCGGTGGCCACCGCAGCGTCGACCGCGTTTCCACCCATCTTGAAAATCTCGATCCCGACCTGCGAAGCCTCGGGCTTGGCCGCGGCCACGACGCCATTTGCGCCCGCAGCGCCGCGTCCGTAGAGATTCAAAGGGGTTTGAGCTGTGACCCGCAGGTTTAATGCAAAGAGCACCGCCGCCATGGCCGCGATGATCTTGAGCCTGTGCTGCCGACCGCTTCTTACGGTTGTCATGTTTATTTCCCTCAACGATACGAAGGAACACATCCCCTCATAGACATTACCCCCTCACCATGTGCCTAGCATGTAGAACCTTTACCCCCAAAAGTCAATCGCAAAGCATCCCCGCTGGGGACCTGAAATTCTATTAAGGGCATTCAATTGACTCCACAACCCACAACCCGTGGTGATTTGGGGTATGGAGGACTATGAACCACGAAGACCACAAAGACCTCGAAGATAAAATCTCCAGGATATTTTTTCTTCGAGGTCTTTGTGGTCTTTGCGGTTCAGCTTTCTTTGCCAAATTTGTGCGAGATCGTAAAAAGCATAACCACAATATATAGGGGCTTGTGGAGTCAATTGAATAGCCCTTATTCTATGGATGGCGACTGTTTCTGATGTCGGCCTTTGCCGTGACCCTCTGAACGATCTGACCGAGCATACCCTCGCGGTCGGAGATTTCGTCAAAACGGCTTTTTGACATCCGGGCCCATTGGCGGCGATGGTCCAGATCGGTCAAGGTTTGTTCAACAAAAGCTTGGATCTCGCGGAATGATTCAAAAACAAACCGGGCTCCCACGATGTTTACGACATCTCCGCTGTTGCGAGTAAAGACGGGTAATCCCGCCGCCAGGGCAAATGCGGCTGACGAGCCTCCGCCATAGCGCGGCGGATTCAGATACGCATCACAGCACTCGTACACTGCGGATATGTCCTTTTGATGGCCCAGAAATACCGATCGCTTTCCGAGGACTGGGGAATGCTGGATCAAAGGGTCGTACCTGCGAAACGTTCCCATGAACGCAACAAACGCCTGCGGCACCGCTTGCAGAAAATCCGCAAGCCCGGCGGCAAACTTATCATTGATTTCCTCATCGAGGCGGTTCCCTACGACGGCAATGACGTAGGCATCCGGCGGCAATCCCAGTTCTGCGCGCGTCAGCGTCGCGGATCGTTCGGGCAGCCTGAATGTATATAGAGTCTCGACGATCTGTTCCTCCGTGATATGCCATTTTTGCATGAAACCGGCGTCATCGGATCGGCGTTTCCGGGGCAGAATAAAAATATTGCTCGCGGCCCGGGGCAAATCGGTGCCAAACGGCATTGTGGCAACCGTCAGGACCTCCGAGCACAGATCCGGAGTGACGTTGGAATGTCCCAGGCTCAGGATAAACGAAGGTCTGAGGGCCAGTATGGTATTGAGGATGGATTCTATTTCCTCCAGATTGGGCATCGGCTTGCGGCACTGATAGAAATCGAAAACTTCGCCCCTGAAAGGCAATTTGCCGCCGGAAGAATACTCGTGGGCATGCTCGAACAGGATTGGATCGTAGTAAGGCAGCGGCAGCGTCCAGGGCATATCCCCGGTGTTAATCAGGATTACCCGTTTCTTCAGCCGGTTCTGCAGGACGTGGCAATAGTCGAGGCAATCGGCAGTAGGAGCGTGACGAAGGCCCAGCAGCTGGTTGGTCATCACGACGATGGTGCCGGCATCGCGGTCTTTGGCTTCAATCCACAGCGGGGTGACGCGGAGTGCCTTGCGATAGGATTCAAGCAAAGAAAAATACACGGCTGCGGGGTCCACTGTCGGCAATCCGTGCACGGTTGAGTGTCTGGTGATGAGCTGCCAGTAAAAAAAATGCCTCTGTTCCACTGTGAAATCCGGCTTCGACAGCGTTCGATGCAGATCCCACAGATGCTTTGCTTCCTGCGTTGCGGCCACGAGGAATGACAGGAACATGACCCGGCCGTTTCCCGCGCGCGGCAGGAGCCGTTCGATGTAGGTCAGGTATTTTTGTTTCCGCGAATTGTCACTTTCCTGAGTCAACACGCTGTGGGCCGCCTGGAAGCAGGAGTGGTACTGCATCATCTCGCCGATGCCCTTGAGTGTGGCGAGTGGGGCCGCTATCGACGCCAGTTTTTCGATTTCAGGGGGAATGGCTGTTGGCATGTTGCTGCGTGTCCGGACCTTCAGGTCTATCGCCGGCTGGCCCAGAACCTGCGCGGCGGGGCGCACTCCCGTTTCAGGCGGGCGAGGTGTACGAACTGGGTGTCGAAGGTGTAGGAGAAGTTGTTGATTATCACGAAATCGTCGGCGAAAATCTCCAAAACATCCTGAACGGTGAGATCCCAATAATGATACTTGTTGTAGTGAGTGGTTTTTTTTGCAGGGAAGCTGACCATGATCTCCTGCACGTTGCACCGTTGCGAGAACTCATTCAGGCAGCGCGGGTCCGGCAGGTGTTCGATGGTTTCGATGGAGACCAGAAAGTCGATATCGGGGAGAGTAATGCTGGCGATGTCGCCGTGAATGAACTCGATCCTGTCGCCGCCGAATTCCTTCCGGGCATGGGCAATGCAGTCGCCGTCGCTGTCGATCCCATAGATTTTTGAGATGTCCGAATTCTTGGCCAGCAAGTGGGTCCCGTAGCCCACGCCGCAGGCGCAGTCCACGGTGCGGCCGTAGGCAAACTGCCGAATGATGGCATATCTTTCTATGTGGCGGCGGATCAGGATGTCCTGTTCGATGGATTCCGCTTCCTGCCTGGACATTCTGATTCTCTCGACCACAGATCCCGCGGGAGTGGAGGCACGGCTCGTTTTCGGGGTTTCTTTGGACATTGGCTTCTGCATTCTCCTGAAAAGTTGGCGGTTCGCGGCATGCCCTTGGCATCAAAAGGAAAAGGGGAACCCGGCTGCGCGGGGGGAGAATAACACGGCGCGGCATATCCGCATCCTAAAAATCTCAATGTAGAAGCCGCAGAGGATTTCTTGCTTTTGAATGAGTTTTCTCTGCGCCCTCTGCGTTGATCTTTTGCTTTTCTTAGCTTTACGGCAAAGATCTGTAAGTGAGTAAGGGGTTCGCTGCGCGAGCAAGATTCGTAGGCGGGTGGCAATACAGGCGTTGGCTTGGGGCGACCTGCGTGGGGACCGAAGAAGAGCCTTTACCGCAGCCTGTCCGCGTGCTAATCTCTTCGACGTTTCGCCTCGGTTTCTGGGGGGCTCTTGCTCATCTCGCCGAGGCGGAAATCTACGGATCCTCAGTGCGCCCGTAGCTCAGTTGGATAGAGCGTTTGACTACGAATCAAAAGGTCGCAAGTTCGAGTCTTGCCGGGCGCACCATTAAAATCAACGACTTACAGCTACTGCATTCGACATTCATTTGCGAAAGCCCCCCG
>JBGQNR010000227.1:0-10157 GCA_041501225.1 Acidobacteriota bacterium | reverse complement strand
TAGAAAACAGGAGCCGGAAGTCTGTCTTGAATGTGCATTGCCGTGTCAATGGGCAACAATCAGCGTGGGGAAAATGGCCAGCGACTGAGAACAACTGCGACGGCCGCGGTCATGTTCAAACCTCGCTTGTTTTGGGTCTAGGTAGGCCAGATGTGTGCGTGACCAGGTCCAGCAAGGTGATTTGCCTGCCATTGCGCCCAGGGATGCGTACAGATTCCGGCAAATACTTTGCGACGGGATCATCGAGGCGGACTTCGCCGCGGGCAGCCATCTCGGCCAGAAGCGTGGCGGTAAATACCTTAGTGGCTGAACCGATCTCGAACACGGTCGTGCCGTCAAGTGTGGTCGCGCCGGCAGTGCCGGTTTTCCCGACTGCAATAATGTGAGTGCCCTTGCCGTCGGCCAACCCGACAATGATGCCGGTGCCGGCGTTAGGATCGAGCCTTTCCTGGAGCAGGCCGCGAATCTCGGCGTCCGACGGTTGCCCTCCAGCCGTCGGGTTCTGGGTGCGCAGCGATGCGAGGGACCATCCAACGAGAATGGTCAGAGATAATGAGCAACATGCAAACAAGCGAAACAGCATACCCGCCTCCGAAAACTATCGTTCTTGAATATGGATTGCTTCATCCCCATTCAGTTCGAGTTCACCGATCAGGCTATCCAACTCGCGTTTTATGGGCAGAAGTTGGTGCCGGACCGCCTGGAGATTCAGCCAGTAGACGAATGCGGCCAGCAAAAGCGAGATCACGAAAAATCCCAGGCCTTCCGGAAAAAAGTTCCTACGGCCGGCGAAAAAGAGATTTGCGCCCAGAAGTATCGGGCCCAGATACCACAATGGCACGGAACGCAGCAGACGGATCTGAGCCTGGATTCGCTCCCGTTCAGACAGGAAAAACTCCGTCAGATTCAGCTGAGCTTGTGGGTCATGCTGCTGCTTACGCGCCAGTTTGAGCTTCACAATGATGAGAACCGATCCGGCAATAATGATGCCTGCCCCGATACGGGAAAGACCTCTATTCACGATCACGAACAGATACCCGAATATCAGGGCTCCAAAAATGGCTGCGCCGATTTCGCGACGATCCCGTCTGCCAATTATCTGGTGGAGATGCACAAGCCTCTGCTGGATCGATTTCATGATTTCCCGATCAGGCTGGTTTGCCATGGCGCCAACGCGCTGACGTTGCCATGCTTCCCTTAATGAATCCAATTCCATGGCTACCCTCCGATGTGCCTCTCGATGAAATTCTGTTTAATTCTGCTGATCCGAACACCCACGTTGTTTTCCGACAATCCTGTGATTTCCGAAATCTGCTTATAGCTGAGGTTCTCCAGATAGAGCAGAATCAGGGCTCGGTCGATCTTTTTCAAAGTGACGACGAACTCTCTCAGCAACTGCAATTCCCGCTCATGCCCGGCTTCGCTCTCCCACGCACCCGCAGGCAGTTCGGGTAAATCCGGATGTGACTCGATATGCCGGATGCGCTTCATTTCTTTCCGCCGGTAAGTAATGGCGGTGTTTAAGGCCACGCGGAAGACCCAGGTATCCAAAGCAGCCCGGCCTTCGAAGCTATCGAGACTCCTCCAGACCTGCAGCAGGATCTCCTGGCACAGATCTTCGCAATCCTCAGCGGCGGCGTAGCTCCTGGCGATAGCTGCCAGGCGCCGCTTGTTTTTTTCGAGTATGAGCAGGAACAGTTGCTGATTATTTGTCTTCACGATCAGGTTCCGCGCTTTCCGCCGCAATCGATCGAGCCCATGAGCATCTCTCTTTCATGCCCCATTAGTCGCAGCCGGCCGCTCCGACTTACAATATTCAAACAAAAACTCCATTGCTTGTCAGATTCCTTTTGCCTGAGATCCCATACGTTCAGGGGCAAAGCCTGCGCGGCCTCTGCTCTTGGAAGTTTCGGAGGTATATGTTGCGGCACCATCGGCGCTGCAGTCTTGACTCGGTTTCTCACGACCGGGGCTTACGAAGGGTAAATCCAATCATGCTGTCGCGGCTGTCTGGAAGCGATGGTGACCAGATAAGGGTTCAAGCAGCTGTGTGCCAGGAAGTTCATCGGCCTCGGTTCCATTACCCGGAACCATGCCTTCATCGCAGGGGCAAAGATCCGCCCATACCAATGAGCGCCGACCTTGTTGAAACTCAATCTCCGGCTCGGCGACACCGACAGCAGCCGGATAGAAAAATCGGCCTGATGGAAGTATCTCACGATCTCCGAAAAGCGCGGCAGCATATCTCCAAAGGGCCGATGCCAACGGATGCTGCCGGCTGCTCCGCCATGCCAGAAATCGGCGGGGAATGCTCCGTTGGGATGGTCCAGCAGGATGAAACCGTCATTTTTCAAGACGCGAACGAGTTCGCAGACGAACTGTTGCCGCTGGCGGTCGCAGTCCGCCAGCCGCCGGGAGCGGTAGCCGTTGTCTTCCTCCTCGTGGATGCCGATGTGCTCCACCAGGCCGGACGACAGGACCACATCGAAGGCCGCATTTGCGAACGGGATCCGAAGTGCATCGGCCGAGACGAGGTGAATGCGCGCGCGCCGCTCATGCCACTGCTGGTGTCGCGCGCCGCCCGCATCGATCCCCCATGCGTCCATTCCTTGCTCTCTCAAGATGTCTACGGACAGACCGTTGCCGCAACCGCAGTCGAGCACAGCCAAACCGCTCAATTCCTTGCTTGAGAAGCGCACGTAGCGCCGGATCAATGGGGAAAGAAAGTCCTGCATGCGTGCTGCGACGCCGGCAGCTTCCTGCTCGAGTAAAACACGCTGCCGGTAGTCGCTTGGATCGAGATCGAAATCCGCAAACTCCTCGCCGCAGAGGAAATCTATCCCTCCCGAAGGCAGCCGAGGATAGGTCTCCCCGCACGCGCATGCAGCGGCGCCAGAATCCTCCGACTCCAATCGCATTCGGCATTTCGGGCAAATCAACATGGCTCATTCTATCATGATCATCGGTCAACCTGCGCAGATCGGGACCGTCTGGATTTTGGATTGGGGGTTTTGGATTGGGCGGACCTTTTAAGGGTAGGCCCCGCCAGTCCCATAGGGCCATTCCAAAATCCGCAACCCAAAATCCAAAATCTAAGAGTGTTTTTATTTGCTTGCGTGCCCTCGCTGAAATAGAATAACGAGTTTTTCTGGGGTCCTCCTACAGGCTCCTTCGAGTGCACTCTTTACTTACCTGATGATGAATCCCTGGGACGCGTAGGGCTGCTCAGGGAAGGGGAAGTCACGTGAAGATACACGAATACCAAGCAAAGAAAATTCTAGCTCAGTTCGGCGTTCCGATCCCCCGTGGCGAAGTGGCGACGAGCCCTTACGAGGTCTATGACATCGCTGCTCGACTCGGTAGAACGGTCGTAGTCAAAGCTCAGATCCATGCAGGCGGTCGCGGGAAGGGGGGCGGAGTCAAGCTTGCCGCCAATCCTGCGGAAGCCGAGAAACTGGCCCACCAGATCCTCGGCATGACGCTGGTGACCCACCAGACCGGGCCCGAGGGGCGCACGGTCAGGCGTGTGTTGATCGAAGAAGGCATGCGCATCAAGAAGGAATTCTACCTGGGCATCGTCATCGATCGCGCCACGCAGCGTCCGGTTTTCATGACCTCGACCGAAGGCGGCATGGATATCGAGAAGGTGGCTGCGGAAACGCCTCACCTGATCAATAAGGAATACATCGATCCCAAGGTGGGTTTCCAGGCATACAACGCGCGCCGCCTGTCGTTCGGCCTTGGTTTGACCGGGGAATTGCTGGGACCGGCGACAAAGTTCATGACTGCGCTTTACCGCGCTTTTGAAGCCACGGACGCATCGCTTGTCGAAATCAATCCCTTTTTGCTGACCGAGGATGGCAGGCTCCTCGCCCTGGATGCCAAAATCAACTTCGACGATAACGCGCTTTACCGCCACAAGGATTTGTTGGAGTATCGGGATTATTACGAAGAAGATCCGCTGGAAATCCAGGCCTCGCGTTACGGCATCAACTATATCCGTCTTGACGGCACCATCGGCTGCATGGTGAACGGCGCAGGCCTCGCCATGGCTACCATGGACATCGTCAAACTTGCGGGCGGCAGTCCGGCGAACTTCCTCGATGTGGGAGGCGGCGCATCGGCCGAGCAGGTGCGGAATGCATTCCAGATTCTGCTGGCAGACAAGAATGTCAAAGCGGTCATGATCAACATTTTTGGCGGGATCATGCGCTGCGACATCGTAGCCAGCGGAGTTGTCGAGGCGGCACGCTCCATGGGCGTCAGCGTTCCGGTGGTCGTAAGACTGGAAGGGACGAACGTCGAGCAGGGCCAGGAGATTCTGCGAAACTCCGGGCTCAAGTTCACGGTTGCCAATGGCATGAAGGATGCGGCGGAAAAAGTCGTTGCACTGGCTAAATAAGGAGAATTGCCTTGTCCATACTCGTTGATAAAAATACTCGTTTGGCAGTGCAGGGGATTACGGGACGCGAAGGATCGTTTCACACCCAGCAGTGCATTGCTTATGGTACTAAAGTAGTCGCCGGCGTCACGCCAGGCAAGGGAGGCACCTCCCACGAGAGCATCCCGGTGTTCAACACGGTCGCCGAGGCGATGGCAAAGGAAGGAGCCAACGCCACAGTGATCTTCGTCCCGCCTCCGTTTGCGGCGGACGCCGTCATGGAAGCCATTGCAGCGGAGATGCCGCTGGTCGTCTGCATCACCGAAGGGGTGCCCACGCTGGATATGGTTCGAGTTGCCTCCATGCTTGCCGGCTCGAAGACCCGGTTGATCGGGCCGAATTGCCCCGGCATCATTTCCCCCGGCAAATGCAAGATCGGCATCATGCCCGGCAGAATATTCAAGGAAGGGCATGTCGGCGTCGTGTCCCGAAGCGGCACCTTGACCTATGAGGGCGTCGGCCAGTTGACGACCAGAGGTCTCGGGCAGTCGACCTGCATCGGGATCGGCGGCGATCCGATCATCGGCACGAACTTCATCGATGCCCTCAAAATGTTCAACGCGGATCCCGATACTCATGCCGTGGTCATGATGGGTGAAATCGGCGGCACGGCTGAAGAGGAGGCATCCATCTATATTCAGCAGAACATGAAGAAACCCGTGATCGGATTCATCGCCGGACAGACCGCGCCCCCGGGACGCAGGATGGGGCATGCCGGTGCGATTATTTCGGGCGGCAAAGGGACCGCAGCTGAAAAGATGGCAGCGATGCGCAATGCCGGATTGCACGTCGTAACCAGTCCTGCGGACATCGGCGAGGCCGTGGCCGTAGCTATGAAGGGGGGCCGATGATCGAGCAAACCCTGGCCATCATCAAACCTGACGGGGTCGCCCGCAATCTGATCGGCGAAGTCATCCGGCGCATCGAGTCGAATGGCTTGAAGATCAAGGCTCTGAAGCTGACCTATCTGTCCAAGAAGCAGGCGGAAGGCTTCTACGCGGTTCACAAGGCGCGGCCGTTTTTCGACAGCTTAACCACCTTCATGTCGGAAGGGCCCGTGGTCCTGATGATCTTGTCGGGCGAAAACGCCATAGCAACCTGGCGCAATCTGATGGGGGCGACGGATCCGGCCAAAGCAGCTCAGGGTACCATCCGCAAGGATTTCGGCATTTCCATCGAGCGCAACACCACCCACGGATCGGATGCTCCGGAAACGGCGGCCTTCGAGACGGCATACTTTTTTAATCAGCTCGAAGCTTGCAATTAAACCGATATCCTGCGATTTTCTGAGGTGAATGCTCGGGCCCGGTTATCTTTTCCAAACAGCGGCCGAACCGAACGGCGGAGGGGAAGACGAGAGGGCCCTGGCTTATAGGAGACGCCCATGGCTTCTGTGGGTCGTTTGCTCATCATCGTCGGAGTGGTCTTGGTTGTTTTAGGGATTCTCCTCGGTTTTACGAATTTCTTCTCCTACCTGAGATTCGGACGACTTCCAGGCGACATCAACATTAAGCGGGAAAACTTCCGGTTCTATTTTCCTATCACGACCTCCATCCTGTTGAGCCTTGTGCTCACCCTGATTCTCTACTTTTTCCGCAAATAGCGGACCTCATTCAGATTCTGGCGCGCTGGTCCTGCGAGCCACCGCCTAGGAGCCCGTCCGTGAATTAGGAGGGGTCGCGCGCATGGTGCTTGCGGGGCGAGCTCAAGGCGCGAGGAGGAGGCGATGTCGGTGCACATCGTTGACGACGAGCAACGCGGAGATCGCCCCGCAAGCACCATGCGCCCTTCGGGTTCCGGCGGCGCGGGGGCATCTGCGGCATTGGCGCTCCTCGACGATGTACAGCGACATCGCCTGTGTCGCGCCGCCTTGCATCTGCCACCGCGGCGCTCGGAACGCGGCCCCTCCTAATTCTCGGACGGACTCCTCGGCACGTTGACAGGGTTTTCGGTGCGGCATATATTTACGCATATGGACCATAATTCAGAATATCGCAAAGACTTAGCGTCCCTGGAACGGGAGGTTCTCGACGCCTTGCGCCTCGTGAAGGATCCTGATCTCCACAAAGACATCGTCGCCCTGGACTTCATCAAAAACCTCAATGTGGCTCAGGGGAAGGTTTCCTTTACGATCGAGCTCACAACTCCCGCCTGCCCGGTGAAAAAGCAGATGGAAGACCAGGCGCGTGCAGCTGTTATGAAGGTGAAAGGTGTTCGGGAGGTCGAAATCCAGATGTCGTCCCGAGTCACTGCCGGCAGGAGCGGCCCGGGGAAACAGGATATTGAAGGGGTGAAGAACATTGTAGCGGTCGGCAGCGGCAAGGGCGGCGTCGGGAAAAGCACCGTGACCGTCAATCTCGCGGTCGCACTCGCCGGGGCTGGAGCAAAGGTGGGACTGCTGGACGCAGATATCTATGGTCCCAACATCCCCCTGATGATGGGCATCACCGGACAGCCCCAGGCCATCAACCAGAGGATTCAGCCGCTGGCCAACTTCGATGTGAAGGTGATGTCGATGGGTTTTCTGGCTGCGCAGGACACTCCTTTGATCTGGCGCGGCCCCATGCTCCATAACGTGATTCAACAGTTCGTCCGGCAGGTGGATTGGGGCGAGCTGGACTATCTGCTGGTTGATCTTCCTCCGGGAACAGGAGATGTGCAACTTTCGCTGACCCAAACCGTCCCGCTTATGGGTGCCGTGGTCGTAACCACGCCCCAGGATGTGGCTCTGCAGGATGCTCGTAAGGCCATCATGATGTTCCGCCAGGTGAGAGTCGAGATCCTGGGGATCGTTGAGAACATGTCCTATTTCGAGTGCCCGAAGTGCAGCACTCGAACTCCAATCTTCAATCACGGCGGAGGCGAGATCACCGCCCTGAAGTATGAGGTTCCATTTCTGGGAGAAGTGCCGCTTTATCTCGGCATCCGGGAAGGCGGAGACAACGGAAAACCGATTGTCCTTGGTGAGTCCGCATCCCCGGCAGGAAAGGCCTTTGCGCAAATAGCGGCCAACGTTGCAGCCCAGGTCAGTATCGCCAATCAGAACGGCCTGGATTCGATGGTCATCGAGTAGTGGAGATTTTAGTCATCCACCCGGGAGCGCTGGGGGACATCATTCTTTCCCTCCCGGCGCTCCGGATTCTGCGTGATCAATTCGAGAGTGCGCGCATTACGCTCGCAGCGAACACGGACTTCGCCGGCACGGTGGCATCCGGCTATGCCGACCGAATCCTTTCGTTCTCAAGCCTCCCTTTGCATCGGCTCTATGGGCTGGAATCCATCCCTCTGAAAGACCAGCAGCTCTGGCGCTCTTACGACCGGATACTCTCCTGGACGGGTTCCAGCACCGGATCATTTGCGACGCAGCTGGCGCGGGTTCACCCATGCGGCCTGGTTGCACCATGGAAGCCGGAGGGCGCAGAGCGTCGGCATGTCGCACGCATATTCGCCGATTCGCTCCACGCCTGGCTCTCTCCTCCGTTGGCCTTGCCCCCATCGGGAATTACGATCGGCGCATCCGCCCGGAGGCAGGGATCAGAATGGCTCAAGGACCAGGGATTTTCCGGCGATCGGCCCAGTTACATTCTGCATCCCGGGGCCGGAAGTGCGGCGAAGCGCTGGCCGCTGTCGAGGTTTCAGGACCTGGCACACCGGCTGAGCGCGACTGGGGAGTTGTTGATCGTCGAAGGTCCGGCGGAGCAAGGACTTGGGCGTGATCTCGCCGGAGCGCTCGGGCGTGGCTCACATTTGGCTGCTCATCTTCCTTTGCCGTTGTTGGCGGCTGTGATGTCACAGTGTCGCGCCTTTGTGGGCAACGACTCTGGAATCGCGCACCTTGCGGCCGGCCTGCAGATCCCGTGCGTGGTCATTTTCGGTCCGACTCTGCCCGAGCATTGGGCTCCCCTGGGCCTGCGTGTGTCAGTCGTCAGGGACGCCGGCGGTTGTTTTGCCTGCCGGCAGGATCCAGACGCGAGCCATCGCTGCCTGGAAAACATATCCGTCAATGCGGTCTGGCAGAAAGTTGATCGTGGTTAGTTGCCATCGTCCACGTGGGTGGGCAGGCGCAGGAGGGCTCTGCACCCTTGTCTGTCGCTACGATTGGTGAGGGTAAGGGAACCGCCGTGGGCTTCGGCAATCTGGCGGCTCAGAACCAGACCGATTCCAGAGCCGTGTGGCTTGGTCGTGAAGAAGGGAACGAACAAGTTGCCGGTATTGGGCAGGCCAGGCCCTTCATCTTCCACCCAGACCTCAAGATGTGACGCTGTAGCCGTCCACCCCATGCTTACGCCGCCGCCGGTGGACGATGCCGCGTCTACCCCGTTGCGCAAGAGATTGATGAGGAGTTGATCCAGCTGGTCACCGTCCGCCTGGATTACGAGTGACGGGCCCTCGATCACCGGCACAGGAAACCTGGTCTCCAAACCGGCAACGCGCCGAATCCAGGTGCCTACATCCAGAAGTTGAATCTGGGGTGAAGGTAGATGGGACAAACGGGCGTATCCTTCCATGAATCGACTGAGGGCTTCGCCGCGGTTGCCGATGATTGCCAACCCCCTGTGCATGTCTTCCTCCCAGTCGCCGGGGCGCGGGATCCGCGCCAACAGACGGTCCAGGCTGGCTGCGATAGAGCGGATAGGTGCAAGAGAGTTGTTGAGTTCGTGGCCGAGAACGCGAATGAGGCGTTTCCAGACCTGCCTCTCCTCCTCGCGCAGGGCGCGCGTCAAGTCGGAGAGAACCAGCAGCTGGTGCGGCAGCCCGTCCTGGCGGAACGTCGTCCGCCGCAGCTCCCAGCGCCCGCTGCCCCCCGGAAACGAGATTTCCAGTAGGCTTGATTCCTCGGCATCCAGGCACCCGGTCAGCCCCAGTTCGTCCGCGCCTCTCCCGACCAGGCGATCCGGAGGCTGGGCCAGGAGCCGCTCGCCGGCACGATTCACCAGCCTAAGAATGCGGTTGCCGTCGAATGCAAACACGGCTACGTCGATTTCCTGTACGACCTTGGCGAGCAAAGCGGCGGCCTCGACGGCCCCCAGGCGCTGTTCCTGGAGTGTTGCGCCGAGCGCGTTAATCTCGGCCATCACAATGCCAAGGGTATCGATGCGATCGTATCCTCGGGCACGGATCGAGAAATCACCTTCCCGAAGTGCTGCCAGCAGATTCGAGATTGTCTGCAACGGGCGGACGACCCTCGTGCGCAGGGCAAAGGAAAATCCAAGCCAGAAGCCAACGATAATAATAGTCAGGGTCCACTCGACCTTGGGGGGATGGTTTCCCAGCCATAGCAGCAGCAAAGCCACCAGTGCGGCGGGGAACCCGGCGATCAAGGCCAGGATCACGATCTGGGAATCGAGGCTGACTTGCATCCCCCGCCGCCGCTGTGCATACTTCCGCAAAGCAGCATGCGGCATGGTCAGAAATCCGTTCCCCCCACCATTGTGGTTCTCAGTTTCCGGAGTCTTATTTAACGGTGAATCCGTCGCCATCATTCTTTACGACCCTGTCCTAAGACCCACAATCCAAAATCAGAATTCCCTCAGAGTCCATATCGCTGGAGCCTCCGGTAGAGCGCGCTGCGGCTCAAGCCCAGAGCATCTGCAGCCCTGCTTACATTGCCGCCGTAGCGAGCCAGTGCCTTTCGGATCAAAAAGGATTCCACTTCTTCGAGGCTCATATCTTCCAGCCGGGTATCGGGCGCGTGCTCGGCCTTGAGCCAGAGGTG
>JBGQNR010000226.1:0-10375 GCA_041501225.1 Acidobacteriota bacterium | reverse complement strand
TCCTGGAAAAGCTCCTTGACTGAGGCAAAAAAGCACTGGCTCAAGACGCCGAGGAGCTTGCGATCGTACTTGAAACAGAGGCGGAGCATCTTGGGGATGGTCACGACATACTGACGAACGGGCAGATCGCCCAGAACGTCTCGATCGACGTGTTCGGCAAACAGCAGGGCGCGCTTCTGGTGGCATGAGGAACAATAGCACCGCCGCTTTTGACTATAGGGTAATGAAAAGTCTTTCCGGCATGATGCGCACCACGGCCGGGCAAAACCACAGCGGAGGTCCCCGCACTCAAGAAACTGTTCGACCACATGCCGGATGATGGGGCGCAGAAGCCGCGCGGTTTTTCGTAGCGCTCATCCCAAACGCGCACGAGCTCGTCGAAGTTGTCCTCGACCAGGTGAACCAGGCCGGTGGCCCGGGCATCTCGCGGCCGGTAGATTCCCTGAGGATAGCATTCCACATGGAATCTGACTGCCCGAGGGATTAAGTGCTAATCTGAAAACTGATTCTACAGATATGGCGCCCGCTTGTTGGAAGCTCTGGTTCCGTCACTTTGTGGGTGCATCCGGATGGGAATGCCTGCCCGTCGATCTCGACGTTGTCGAGGAGGCCTATTCACTGCTCGAACCGTTCCACGCTGATCCCGTAGATCGTCTTCTGGTTGCCACAGCACGAATGCACGGATTGCACCTGATCACCGCCGACGAGAAGATTCTCGCCTATCCGCATGTGCGCGCACTTTGGTAAACTCGAGACGTTGAGGGACAATCACCACTGTCCACCAGCCACTTGCATTTGAGTCTTATGGATCGTGTGGGGACAGTGGTGACTGTCGAGTGCCGCCCGTCAGGCGGCCGGTCGTTGGCGGACGCACGGCACCTCATCCGGGTCCTTCTTGACAGCACTGGTCACAGTTTCCTTTTCCGGAAGCAGGGTTACCTTCACGTAGTTGTCCGGGTTGAGATACGTGAGAGCCGCATCCAGGATCATCTTCGCATTGAGGGTCTTGTAGTATTCACCCAGACCGAAAAAGTCCCCGAGATCAGAGGGAACTTGATAACGGAGATAGATCTGGCTCAGCAGATAGCCGTTCTGTTTGCTGTTGGTTTCGAATTCCCGAAGCAACGCTTCCCGGACGTCGCTAACCTGTTTCTCGGTTGGGCCGTTCTTCTTCAGATTCTCGATCTCCTGGAACATGACCTTTATCAGTTCATCCGTGCGCTGCGGATTGCAGCCGAATCGGATCGAGAAGGTGTACTCCTGGCGCGGGATCACGGTGTAACCCGGCGACACGCTGACCCCGTAGGTTCCACTCAAGTCTTCCCGCATCACCTCGCGCAGCTTTGTGTCCAGGACCATGCCCAGGGCGCGGATCGCGACGCGATGGTCTCGATCGTATTGGAACGGTCCGGTAAACACGATCGCCGCCTGGCTCTGCGGTTCGATTCCCTTCTTGACCCCCTTCTCAACAACACCTTTCGGCGGTCGGATCCCCACGTCCTTCCAAGTTTCGTTCCTGTGCAGTGCGGGGAGCGATGCGAGATACTGCTCGACAAACGGCTTCATCATCTGCAGGTCGAAACTCCCGACGAACACGAAGGTGAAGTCGCTGGCATCTGCGAAGCGATCCTTATAGAACGCGAGCGATTTATCGAGGTTCATCTGGTCGATCATATCCACGGTCATCATGCGTGCCCGCAGGTGGTTCTGCGACAGGGTTGATTGAAGGGTCTCGCTGAAAGCATAACCAGGGCTCGCCTGCTGGTTCGCCAGAATCGCCTTTCCCTGGGCCTGATAAGCGGCGAACGCGTCTCGATCCGTCCGTGGCGCCGTGAAGCGCAGGTAGATGAGCTGGAACATCGTCTCCAGGTCTTTCGGAGAGCAGCTGCCGCTTAGCCCTTCTTCCAATTCGCCTATCAGAGCGCCGGCCGTCGCGATCTTTCCGGTGAGCACTTTCCGGAGATCGATCGCGTTGAACTTCCCCAGCCCCGAAACGGACATCGCTGCGGTGGCGGTGCTCGCCGCGATGAAATCCTCGTCGCTTGCAAGCGACGTTCCCCCGGGGCTGGTGGCGCGGAACACGATTTCGTCCTGTTTGTAATCTGTCGGTTTGAGCACGACCTTGATGCCGTTGGAGAGATCCCACTCTGTGATGCCGAACGCTGCCTTGTCGGTAGTCTTCGTGATTTTTCCCGGCTCCGGCACCTTGTCGAGCAGCACCGCGCTGGCGACCGTGTCCACATAGGCGGTAATTTCCTTCGCTCCAGCGCCCTTGACCACGGCTGCGAGCTTCGCCGCATCCGGCACCGCGACACCCGCCTTTTCGGGAGCACTGACCATCACGACCCGGCTTTTGTCGCTGGTCCACTCCTTTCCGACTTTATTGACCTCATCGAGCGTGATCCCAGGGAGGAACCGTTGATGGAGCGCATACTCGAGTTCGGGCCCGGGTAACGTTTCCTTATCCGTAAAGTTCCTTACGAGTTCGTCGGCAAGGGCCGCCGAAAGGTGTTTGTCCTTCTCGGCCAGATTGCGTTCGTAGAATCGCATCCGTTCAATCTTCTGGCGCTCGAGCTCCGTGGGAGTAAAACCGAACCGAGCAACTCTGGCCGCCTCGATCAAAAGCGCATCCAGCGCGCGGTCGATGCCGCCTTCCTTCGGGATCGCCGACAGCATCGCCGCTTCCTTCGTCCGGACAAAAATCGATCGGACCGCACCAGCTGATACGAACGGAGCGTCCGGCTTCTGGGTCATATCGGACAGACGGCGGCTGAGCATGCCGGCGGCGAGCCAATTCACGGTCTTCTGCCGGTAAACGCCCACGGTGCCCTGCTCCATGAGCGGCAGCTTGTTGTATACGGAGAGCTGCGTCATCGTGGCTTCTTTGTCCGTGGCGGCGGTGTAGAGTGTGTCGGGGTGGTCGGGTACGTTATACGACGGCCGCAACCTCGGGGTTTTCGACGCCGGAATCGATGCAAAATGCTGCTTGATGAGGCCCTCTACGGCGGCCTTGTCGAAGTCGCCCACGGCAACGACGGCTATCAGGTCCGGCCGGTACCAGTCCTTATAGAACCGCTTGAGCACATCGTGTTTAAACGTTTCGATGCTCTCCTTCGTCCCGATAGGCAGGCGATCGGCATAGCGGGCGCCCTTGAACAAAATGGGGAACTGCTTATCGTTCATCCGGGCATACGCTCCGCGTCCTAAGCGCCATTCTTCAATGATAACGCCGCGCTCCTTGTCGATTTCGGCTGGAGCGAATGTGAGATTGTGCGCCCAGTCCTCAAGGATCAGAAACGCCTTGTCCATTACTTCGGGCTTGTCGGTCGGGATCGTAAGCATGTACACCGTCTGGTCAAAGCTGGTGTAAGCGTTCACTTCGGGGCCGAAACGCATTCCGATCGACTCCATAAAGTTGACGATCTCCTGCTTGGGAAAATGCGTCGTGCCATTAAAGGCCATATGCTCGACCATATGCGCCAGGCCGACCTGGTCTTTGTCCTCGAGCACGGACCCGGCGTTCACCGCGAGGCGCAATTCCGCTCTTTTTTCGGGCAACTTGTTCGCCCGGATGTAATAGCGGAGACCGTTCGGGAACTTGCCTATCGTGACTTGCGGATTTACAGGCATTACCTGGTTGAGTGCCAAGGTGTTGGCTTGCGCCTGAGCTTGAGCCTGGGCTTGGTTTGGAGCAACCTGCTGTTCTGCCGCGGCCAGGCAAAGTGCGGCCACCAGGGTCAAGAGAAGCAACAGCTGAACATTTCTGCAAAGCCTCATGCGTCATCCCTCCTCGAATTGAAGTGAAGTGCTTGAGTAGATCAGAACGTCATTCATCCTTGCGGTGACGAGCAGCAATCATTCGCATACCGCCGGTGACAAACAGAAAATGGCGATGGTGGCGCACCTAAAAGCCGATTATGGGAAGCTGTCAACAAATTGGGAAATGTCCCAAGCAGATTACAGTTTCCTCATTTTGCATACCTTAACAATGCTTTCGCGCTCTGTCCACTTTTTTTGATCTCGCCGACGCAGACTTCGGCTCTGGTGGGAGATCAACGCAGTTTGAGAGGTGCTTCCGCCACCGACTGTTGGCAGCCTGAGCATAACTCGCATGCGTGGCATAGCTTGAGACTCAATTCCAGGCGTTCAACTCCACTATTGAAACGGTCCAAGGGCAATGAAGAGTCTCAGCTGCCCAAACAGGCAATGCCACGTTCGTGTTCTTCGACTCCGCCTTGTTGGTCAACGTGGACGATTCGCGCCTTTCTATGGCAGCGTAGCAACACTGGATGGCGGAAGCACCCATTTTCCCTTTGACAATCTACAAGGCCTTCAAGTACCCTGGAGCCACTTGTAGAATGTCAAGGAGAATAAATGAGCAAAGCCAATGTGGACTTGCTTCAAGGCACGCTTGACCTCCTGATTCTGAAAACCCTGGTTCCCGGGCCGATGCACGGTTGGGGCATTTCCCAGCGCATCCAGCAGATTTCCGAGGATGTGCTGCGCGTGCAGCAAGGCTCCCTTTATCCCGCACTGTATCGTCTCGAGCAGCAGGGATGGATTGCCGCCGAATGGGGAGCCTCGGAGAACAACCGTCGGGCCAAGTACTATCGTCTGACAAAACTCGGCCACAAGCAGCTCGACTCTGAAACCGAGAACTGGAACCGGCTCGCCGCCGCCGTGGCCCGCATCCTGCAGACGGCCTGACGCGCGCGCCCGATCTTCTGGAGAGTGGTTCGGCACATCGCAAGCGGTTCGCAGCGTCGTCGTACCATTGCACTCAGAAAGCGCTTCGTTAATTGCGGCATTGCCCCTTCTCAATGGAGGGAATGATGAGCGGATTCTGGATTCGATTGCGGGCGTGGTTCCAGAAGGGTCGCAGCGAACGGGACATGGATGACGAGCTGCGTTTCCACCTGGAGAGGCAGATCGAAGAGAACGTAAGACGCGGCATGAACCCGAAAGAGGCACGTTATGCTGCGCTGCGCAGCTTCGGGGGGGTCGAACAGGTCAAAGAGGAGTGTCGCGAAACGCGAGGAATTCGGTGGCTCGATGAACTGTGGCAGGACCTGCGCTTTGGCCTGCGCATGCTGTGCAAAAATCCGGGATTCACAGCAGTGGCGGTGATCATTCTTGCGCTCGGAATCGGGTCCAACACCGCGATATTCAGCTTCGTGAACGCAATTTTCCTCCATCCGCTGCCTGCAGCCATTCGAGATCCCGCAAGGCTGGTGTGGGTTTTTGCCACCGGCGAAAAAGAGTCCCATCTTCAGAACCTCTCGTATCCGGAACTCCAGGACTATCAGGCCCAGCACCGAGTGTTTTCCGGCCTTATGGCCTTCAAGCCGATGGTCCAATTCAGCTTGCAGGTCGAGAATCAGACCGAGCGTGTTTGGGGGGCTCTGGTGTCCGGCAATTTTTTGGCTGTGCTGGGCGTCGCAACCGCTCCCGGCCGCGCGTTCCTGGCGGAAGAAGATCAAACGCCCAATGCGCGCCCGGTGGTCATAATCAGTCATCGGCTTTGGCAGCGCCGGTTTGGTGGCGACCCGGCGGTGATCGGGAAAACCGTCGAGCTTAACCGGCATGCTTACGCGATCGTCGGCATAGTTCCCGAGGGATTCACGAGTCCCATGCCCGGTGTTTTGTTTGACGTATATGTCCCGCTGATGATGCAGGCGCAAGTGGTGCCGGGCGCGAATCTCCTTCAGGACAGGAATCAGACGGATCTGGAGGTCATGGGGCGTCTCGCCCCGGGAGTGACTTTGGAACAGGCCCAGGCTGCGCTCCAGGCACTGGCCCACCGGCTCCAGTCGGACTATCCCAAAACAAACCAGGGCCGGCGCATATTGGTCACCGCCGCGACACGAGGCAATCCAAAACTGATACCGGCGGGGTTGGCCGCGGCAATGTCCGGGCTCATCATGGCTGTCGCCGGACTGGCTCTGCTTACCGCGTGCGCCAACATCGCGAACATGCTGCTGGCGCGCGCGGCTGCGCGGCAAAAGGAAATCGTCGTGCGCGCGGCGGTCGGCGCCAGCCGGAGCCGGCTGGTCCGCCAGTTGCTCACGGAGAGCTTTTTGCTTTCGCTGTCAGGAGGGGTGGCGGGCCTGTTGCTGGCATTTTGGACACTCGACCTGATGCCTGCCATTCAAGCACCCATCAATTTCCCCTTGGGTTTGGAACTGCGGTTGGATGGAAGGGTCCTGGGATTTGCTGTAATTGTATCGCTGCTCACCGGCGTACTCTTTGGGCTGACCCCGGCTTTGCATGCTTCCAAACCCGATCTGGTTGCGGGGCTAAAAGAGCATCCCCCAACCTCGGTTCAGCGCATGCGCCTCCTTGGCAAGCGACAGATACGGGTGGCCTTGCAGGTCGGCATGTCCTTTGTGCTGCTCGTTGTGGCCGGCCTGTTCTTGCGAGGGCTCTGGCATGCCCGAAACATACACCCGGGGTTCGAGGCGGAGAACTGCCTCATGGTAACTTTCGACCCAAAGCTCCAGGGTTATTCTTCATCGCGGTGTCAATGGTTCTATGAACAATTGCAGGAGCGGCTTCGGGTGCTGCCGGGTGTACGCACCGCCTGTCTGGCGCGGACGCCGCCGCTGATGATGGGCTGGGGGCGCGATCCCGTGTTCATTCCGGGATACCAAGGCCCCGACAACCAGCAGCTTGAGTTGGACTACACCAGTGTGGGGCGGGACTATTTTCGCACTCTGGGGATTCCGCTCCTGAGAGGCCGTGACTTTTCGGCGGAAGAACTCCGAGAAGAGCCGGCAGCGGCGATCATCAACGAGACCATGGCGCGCCGTTATTGGCCCAAGCAGGATGCGCTTGGCCAATCCATACGATTTTATAGTCCGCAAGGTCCCTTGTGCCGAGTGATAGGGATTGTCAGGGACAGCAACTATTACAGTCTCGGTGAAACGCCCATACCGTACGCCTTCTTGCCTCGGCCAAGAGAGGCCACCGAAGAGACCATCCTCTTTGTCAGAACGGCGGGCGATCCAGGAGCAGCCGTGCCGCTTGTGCGCAGGGAGGTTCAAGCACTGGACCGGAACATGCCGCTGTTTGAAGTCAAAACTCTCGCCGAGCATGTCAGTCGGTCCCTGGATGTACCTCGCGGAGGGTCCATCGTCTTGACTGTCTACGGGTTTCTGACTCTGGCGCTGGCCACCGTTGGGATCTATGGCCTGGTAAATTACTCTGTCAAACAGCGAACACACGAAATCGGGATCCGCCTGGCTTTGGGGGCGCAGCAAAACGAGGTTCTCAAGCAGTTGCTGATGGAGAGCATGGTGATGGTCTTGGCGGGAATCGGCTTCGGTCTGGTCGCCGCCATCGCCTGCACGCGTTTCCTGGCCAGTGCCTTGTATGGAATCAGCGCGGCCGATGCGCTGGTGTTCGGAACGGTTACGACGGTCTTGTTTCTCGCAGCCCTTGCGGCCTGCTACTGGCCCCTGCGCCGCGCCACTAAAGTTGATCCGATGATGGCACTCAGAGTCGAGTGACCATGTCCGAATGGGTCGCGGCTGCCAAACGCAGGTCGGCAACCGTCATTGGAAGGCGATCGCGGATATCGGGATGCTGGAGACACGTCCGGCGGCCGAGGCCGGTTTCAGCTCAGGAGGATTGCTTATGTGGCTCAGCAAGATGCGCAATCTGTTCCGCAGGGATCGCATTGAGCGAGAGATGGAGGACGGGCTGCGGTTCCATCTTGAGATGCAGATTGAGGAAAACGGCAGGCGCGGCATGTCACCTGCGGATGCTCGCTATGCGGCGCTGCGCTGCCTCGGCGGCATCAATCAGACCAAGGTCAAAAGTCCTATAGATAGGCCAAAGGCGGCAGCGCGAGTCAGACGCTCGGCTTGCCAGTGGGCGCCGCGGCCACAGCCAAAGTATCAATTGAACGCACCCGGCAAACTGCGTATGAGTACCGGTAGCCCTTCGTTGACAAGATCTCTCGCGTTGAGCCTTTTGACGGTATGGATCGCGAGTCTTTTTTGCTTCTACTTTTTGGAATTCCGTGCCCGGCTTCTGGTTCGAACCCTCGGCTGGCCACTGACTTTTCTCGTGATCGGATCGGCCTACCCGATCCTCGTTGCATTCCCCTTGTCGCGGCTGGTCTCAACAAGGCCGCGAAAGAACTTCGTGATCGCTTTCTGCATCGTCTTCATGTCTGCACTCGTCCTGCTCGGAACGATCTTCATGCTCGTTGGGGGGTTAGTCGGCGCCTACGGCGGAGGAATGTTCGCCATCGGTTTCCTGGGCAGCGCAATTTCCTATTATCTCAGCCCGCGGTCGAAGTTCGTTTGGATGGGGTTGCTGCTGGCTTGTTGGGTTTTTGTCGGGGATTTTGCCGGATACAATCTGAGCAACCTCTTGGGAGGGCTGGGTGGCATCGTCGCCTATGCCAGCATCTACAGCGTATTCCTGGGCTCAGGGATCGGAGCACTTCTCTGGCATACGCAGACGAGGCGCGAGATAACGCGGAAGTGATCCCGACGCGGGCGGGAGGGAGCTTCGCGCGTAAAACCGCAAGGCGACATTCTTCGATGATTCCCGGTGTCCCGGAGTCGTGGAGTCTTGGCGGTTGAGAGTTTCAAGAGCATATCACCTGTCTACTCGAAAAACCTTATAACCACAGATTCCCTGATGAGCTGTGCGGTACTGCAACGAGGGATGAACAAAAATGTCTCACAGGGTACTGTCAACTTGGCGGGGACGGCTCATAAATGAGTGGCCAATAGGGTGTCGTTTGCCAAAATCCCATACAGCAGTATTGGGACGGCTTCCCGCCGGTTGAGCGGCCGGCGGCATCGTGAATATCCAGTCTTAGGAATAGGTCAATGATTCTGTCCGGTGCGGCGGACACTTCGGATGAGCAAAGGACTGAAGCGTAATCGAACCACCGTATTCGGCTCGACGGCGATCAGCGACTCGCCCCACCTTTCCCAGATTCCAGGGATCCAAACCCAAAACAGCCGATCCCTTCTTCGAAGCCGCGATCGTTTGTGATTGCGGTTGAAAACCGCGAGTTGCTGACGAAGCGCGAGATTCTCGAGCGCCAACTCGCGACGTTGCTTAAACCCAGCGCTCAGCAGGGCAATCATGCAGAACAGCGCCTTGATCATAGCTGCCCAGCCTGACACCGAGAGACCGGACGTCAATGTTATGAATGTGGACGGGGTATTGGCAAAGCACAACCTTATGGTGTCCACGAAGGTGGTTGTCCCTCGCAGCCAAGGTCAATGGCGAGACCAGGGAATGCTGGGGTTATCCGGCAGAGTATGCCCTTGCGCCTTCAGTTGGCTCCGGCAGCGTGCGCATAAATCGAACTCGCCGTCGCAGGTGGACACGTGGCCCCGGGCATCCTGCATCAGACACCCCACGGTAGAGCAGTGGTCGAGTCCGAGCGTGTGGCCAATCTCATGCACTGCCACCTTGGCCAGACGAATGCGTGCCTGAAGCTGATCCTTTGCGCCCATTTTGCAGCGATAGGAGGAAATGACACACGCTTTTCCCGATGCCTCCGCCACGCCAATTACCCCCCAGTCCTCAATTTTTCCATTGACGGCGGAGATGTCAACCGCCGTGAGACCGAGAATGCGATAGCCGTCGCTCGGCATTTTGCCCGTCAGAAAGTCAATGAGTTTTTCGGCCCGATAGCGTGGCCCGGGTTTGTAATAGACCCCCTGGGGTAACTCGATCGGCGGCAGGATCCGAACCGGTAGGCTATAGAACTGCTCGAGAGCCTCTTTGACTAGAGCCCCATCCTCGGTGCAGAGGCTTCCGAGGGGCCGGATGATGATAGTGGGCTGTTGCGGCGTGTCGGGGCGCGCCGCGACATCAAGCAAGGCCAGGATTTCGATGATCCCTACCAGCAAATAGCTTCGCATAGATCGTCCGCACATAATCGGGCAGGGAAGAACAGGCGACCTACCCGCCCGAGCATCTACCTGCGCCCCAGTTCTCTCAATTAGGGAGATAGATTCTCTATCGTCATTTCGGGAAAAGGTTCAAGCAAAAACTTTCGTAGTGCCAGGCGGCCCAGTGGGACCTGGCGCCGGCTTTCGGCTGGAAAGGCTACTTCGATCAGCTTGGCGTGAAGCAGGCGCCGGACGTGAATGTCCGTCAGCCTCAGTTCTTCAAAGCCTTCGCTGTAATGAGCGCGACCGCTCGGGATCTTGAACGCCTCGCGATGTCATGCACAGTTCGGAGATGTGCACCCTCTTACGCCAGCTTCAGCTCGCGGATGGCCCGCCCCGCGCCACGGATGTTGTCGAGCTTCATCTCCGAGTATTTCCGCGAGAGCAACACGCCGTGGGCGCCGGCCTGGAACGCCGCCTTCACCGCCTGATACACATCGTCTGGCTGC
>JBGQNR010000225.1:0-10378 GCA_041501225.1 Acidobacteriota bacterium | reverse complement strand
GTGCAAATTCCATATCCTGCGACATCGTTTGGGAGTAAAATCCCATCTGTGATCCGCCCTGGGCTCTGGCAGACGGGCTGAAGTTATCATAAGACCCCATATCGGAAGCAGGATCCGTACCGGATCCTGGAACAAAATTGCAGCTTGTTTTTCCTATCGTGCTGGAGGCGGTCAAGTGGTTATGTAGAGCTGCCGACCAAGGCTACGTTCAAGCCCAGTACAATCTGGGCTTCATGCATCAAATTGGCGAGGGCATCCCTCAGGATTCCATTGAAGCCTGCAAAAGGTATAGCCTCGCTGCTGCCCAGGGCATTGGGATGGCATCGGAGAAGCGCAAGGATCTGGCAGCGCATATGACACCCGGGCAAATCGCCGAGAGCCAGCGGCGATTCAGCGCTTTTTCAGCCCGAAAAGGGAGTTGATTTTACCTGCCGACCCCTATGTTTAAGTGAGTAGTTCGACGCTCGGAATGAGAGGTGCCCTTGAAAGTTCTCCTGGTCTATCCCGAATACCCGGATACATTCTGGAGCTACAAGCACATCCTGAGCTTTGTTGGCAGGAAAGCGACCTTCCCACCGTTGGGATTGCTCACGGTAGCTGCTTTGTTGCCTCCCGACTGGGAGAAGCGCCTAGTGGACACCAATACCAGGCGTCTTGCCGATGAGGATCTTGCCTGGGCCGACATGGTTTTTATCGGGGCGATGATCGTGCAGAAGGAGAGCGCCAAGGCCATCATCGCGCGCGCCAAGGCCGCCGGCAAGACCGTAGTGGCTGGGGGGCCTGTTTTCACGACACAGCCCGAACAATTCGAGGGTGTAGATCACTTTGTGCTCGACGAAGCGGAGGTGACCTTGCCTGCCTTTCTTGCGGATCTCGAGCGCGGCGAGGCCAAGCCCATGTATACCTCAAATGTGCGCCCCGACATTGCCAGGTCGCCGATGCCCCTTTGGTCACTGCTTCGCATCAAAGACTACGTCGCCATGGCCGTCCAGTTTTCGCGCGGCTGCCCCTTCGAGTGCGAGTTCTGCGACATCGTTATAATGAACGGTCGCGCGCCCAGGACGAAAACGCCGGAGCAGCTGCTCGCGGAGTTTGACGCCCTCTATGCAGCCGGATGGCGCGGCCAAGTCTTTGTTGTCGACGACAACTTCATCGGCAACAAGGTTGCCGTCAAGAGGCTGCTGCCCAAGCTGGCCGCCTGGCAGAAAGCGCACCGCTACCCCTTCATCCTATTAACCGAAGCCAGCATGAACCTGGCGGACGATGAGCAGCTGATGTCGATGATGAGCGCCGCCAACTTCTCCAAAGTCTTCCTGGGCATCGAAACCCCAAACGTCGAGAGCCTGCACGAGTGCGGCAAGTTCCAGAACGCGGGCCGGGACCTGGTCGAAGCGGTGAAAACCATTCACGCGCACGGCATGCAAGTCATGGGTGGGTTCATCGTGGGCTTTGACAACGATTCTGAGGGCATCTTTGATGCCCAGATCCAATTCATCCAGCAGGTCGGTATTGTTGTTGCCATGGTTGTCGTCCTGACAGCGCTGCCCAAGACTCGGCTTTGGAAGCGCCTGGAGGCCGAGAACCGGCTGCTTGGCGACAGCGCAGGGGGCAGCACCACCGGCCACCTCAATTTCGTGCCCTGCATGGACCGCGAGATGCTGATTGCCGGCTACCAGCGTATTATGTCCACCTTATACTCGCGCGCGGAGTACTATGCGCGCATCCACACGCTTCTTCGCCACTACCGCCATACGGCCCGCGCACGGGTCTCGTTGACCGACATGAGGGCCTTGGTCCAGAGCCTGGTCCGCATCGGGCTGTTCTCCAGGTCCCGGTTCCTATACTGGAAATTGCTTTTCTCGACGCTCTTTACCTGCAGGAGCGCGCTGCCCGTGGCGGTGGATCTGGCGATCAGCGGCCTGCACTTTGAGCGCATTGCCGCGGCCGTCAGAGCGTAGGACCTGTGGTCCGCAAGAAATCCATTCTAAATGATTTAAGGTGCCAGTAGGGCTGTGGGGACTGCCCGATTTGCCGCGAGATGCGATCATGTGGCATCCTGCATGACCATGAACATGATCAGAGCGCCAAACCATCTGCTAACTGTTTCCTTGGCACTCCTGCTGGATGTAGTTCGATTCCTGTCTCTGGGCGTACGTGCCAACTTCGCCTTAAGGGCTTAGAATCTCTTTCTCCGGAGACAGCTTGCCCTTTTTGCGGAACGGAAGGTAAAGGCACAACGTGCTGATGACGGTACTCGTCTCGCTCTGGTGCTCCTCTCTCGGTTCTTTGCCTGGAAGGAAGCCCTGGTCATAGTAAAGCCGGAAACTCCGATTCGCTGGCATCGGAAGGGATTCCGCCTCTTTTGGGCTTGGAAGAGCAAAAGGCGAGGTCAGCCACCGGAAACTGGCATGTTGTCCAGATACGGCGTTCGGGAAGTGATGTTCCACGAGGTTGGAATAGCGCACACGGAATCCCGCTGCCGATAAGGACTGCAGATTTGAATCCAGCCAAAGACCTGTGCGAATGAACAAACCCTTCTTGGAGAGCACAGGATCATCAATCCTTTGCCCGCCTCAAGACCAGCCAGTGACGCGGCTTCCGAGGGTAGTGTACCCCAGGTGTGCCCTCTCCGGAACCGCGGAAGACGGTTCTGACCGGGAGGGATGCCATCGATTTTGTGAGAATTGTTTTATACTGACTGGATATCGAAAGACCCCATATGACTTGTGCTTCGTTCGGCGTCATCTCGTTATCGAACTCCTTCGCTCGACGCCGGTCATCATCCGTCGATCACGAATTTGACAACATTCTGTTTTCTCCCATTGCTTTCCGCTTCAGCGCATCCTATTAAAGAAAAACAGGACTAAGATGGCTCTCACTGAGACATGATTCCGGAACGTTGATGGCAGACGGAACCGATAGCAATCCCGACCAACGCTGGGGCGCCGCCTCAATCTACGACAGCTATCTCTGGATGACCGGGACCCCGGTGCAGTACAACCTGCGCCGGTACCTGTCGGCCTTCGCTTGCATCGACGCCATCGAAACCGCCTCCCTCCCTGATGCCGAACTCCGAGCGCGGTTCGATGACGCCAGGAGTCGGGCCAGTGACGGCGAGCCGCTCGACTTGCTCCTCCCCAAGGTGTACGCCCTGGTTCGCGAGGCCTGTTTCCGTACCCTGGGCATGCGGCCGTTTGAGGTTCAAGTCATGGCCGGAGTCGCGCTTCATCAGCGCAAGCTCGTCCAACTGGCCACCGGCGAAGGCAAGACTCTCGTTGCCGTCCTGCCCGCTGTTCTTGATGCCCTGGAGGGCAAGGGCGTTCATGTTCTCACCGCCAACGATTACCTGGCGCGGCGTGACGCCGAATGGATGGGCTCTGCCTATCAGTTCTTCGGCCTCAGGGCAGGCTACGTCCAGCAAGGAATGAGCATTCCGGAACGGCAGGCGGCCTACGCGGCCGATATCACCTATTTGACGGCGAAGGAGGCGGGCTTCGACTATTTGCGCGATCACACAGTCGACAGCGTCGCCCGGGTCGTGCAGCGACCGTTTCACTTCGCGATTGTCGATGAAGCCGACTTCATCCTCATCGACGAGGCGCGGGTTCCGCTCGTGATTGCCGGCAGCACGTCCGCCGCCGCCGTCGATCATGCCACTCTTGCTGCACTCGCCAGGAAGTTGCGGCCCGGCGTGGATTATCGCACGGACGAGTACGCGCGCAACGTGGTGCTGACGGACGTCGGTTTTCGCAGTATTGAAGCGCTTCTGGGCTGCCGCGACCTGCACCAATCCAGGAACCAGTTGTTGCTGTCGGCAGTGCAGGTGGCGCTCCACGCCCAAGCCCTCCTGCGGCGGGATCGCGACTACATCGTGCGCGACGGACGGGTCGAGCTCGTAGACGAGTTCACCGGACGGGTCGCCGAAGACCGGCGCTGGCCCCATGGCATCCAGCCGGCCGTCGAAGCCAAGGAAGGCGTCGAGGTGCGTGTCGAAGGGAAAACCCTCGGCTCCATCCCGATCCAGCACTTCGTGAAGCTATATCCCAAGATCGCGGGGATGACCGCAACCGCCGCGCCGGCTGCAGACGAGTTCAAGACCTTCTATGGCCTGTCGACCGTGGTCTTTCCCCCGAACCGGCCTTGCCGGCGCGTCGATGAGCCGGACCTCGTGTTCAGCCATCGGGATGCGAAGATGGCCGCCCTGATCGAAGAAATCGCTTGCGTTCATGCAACGGGCCGGCCCTTTCTCGTCGGCACCGCCAGCGTCGGGGAGTCGGAAGCACTCGCAGCCGCCCTTGCCAGGCAGGGCATTGAATGCCGGGTGCTCAATGCCCGGCACGATGCCCAAGAGGCGCGCATCATCGCCCGCGCCGGCGTCACCGGCGCCGTCACGATTTCCACCAACATGGCCGGCCGAGGCACCGATATTGTCCTCGGCGGCGGAGACGAGGCCGACCGAGCGCACGTGGTTGCCCTCGGGGGGCTCTATGTCATCGGTACCAACCGGCACGAAAGTCGCCGCATTGACGATCAGCTTCGGGGACGCGCGGGCCGCCAGGGAGACCCGGGCAGCTCACGGTTCTACATCAGCCTCGAGGATGATCTCATCCAGCGTTACGGGGTCATGGAACTCATCCCGAAGGGACAACGGCCGGAGCGCAGATCCGATCCCATCGAGGACCCGGTCGTGCATCGCGAGATCGCGCGCGCCCAGAGGATCATCGAGGGACAGAATTTCGAAATCCGTCGCACCCTCTGGCGATACTCGGCCCTGGTCGACGAGCAGCGCCGTTCGGTCAACGAACGGCGTCAGGAACTCCTGCGCGACGAGATCGAACCCGCATTTTGCGAGGACGAAGCCCCGGATCATTACCGAAAACTGGAGTCCATGGTCGGCCCGCGGGCGCTGCGGCACACGGAAAACCTGCTGACCATGCAGCTGCTCGACCGGCACTGGTCGGATCACCTGGCCCTGATCGAGGATATCCGGGAAGGAATCCATCTGCAGCACTACGGCGGACGCCAGCCTCTCGACGAGTTTCACAAGCAGATCGTGGAGGCCTTTGCGGCGATGATGGAAGACGTACGCTCCGAAGCCGTGGCCGTATTTCGCGGACTGTCGGCCGACGGCGGCACCGTCAACCTGGAACAGGCGGGCTTCCGAGGGCCTTCTTCAACCTGGACTTATCTGGTAAACGACAATCCGTTTTCGAGCTTCGGCGTTTCCCTCCTGGCCAGCCGCAACATCGGGCTGTCCGCTGCCGTCGGGATGCTGGCCGTCCTGTATTTCCCGGTCACTCTCGCGATCTCGGCATCCGTGCTTCTGCGCCGCTGGATCCGCCGCCGTCAAAGTGGTTGAGCATCAGGTGCCCGGCCGCAGGATTCCCTGTTATTCCGTGCGCATCTTGAGTCGCGAGTATCGAAAGTTTTCCGCGTCCCATTTGCGTCCTAAAACCCTTATAATGAATGAAAACCGGCTGGGGAAAATCCGATCATGATCCGTTCCACGACACGCCGCAGTTTCCTTAATTCGATGCTGGCCATGACGGCGGTATCGGCTCGGGGGTATGAGATGTCTGAAGCAAAAAGCAAGCGCGAAACAATGTTGGGAATCCTGGAAAAGAGTCCGCGCCAGGACTACATTCCCGCCGCCTTTTTCATCCATTTCGACAGGTCCTGCCACTTTGGGCAACCGGCGGTGAAAAAGCATCTCGAATATTTCCGCTTTACGAACATGGACTTCCTAAAAATCCAATACGAACGGACATTTCCTCCAATCGAGTTTATTCGCAAGCCGGAAGACTGGAAAAAGATGCCGCTCTATAAGCTGGATTTTTATGAACCGGAATTGGAGGCTGTCAAAGGACTGGTCAAGGCGGCGAAAAAGGAGGCCCTTGTCTTGGTAACACTCTACTCACCTTTCATGTGCGCGGGCCACACCACCAGCCTGCCGCTCCTCACCGCGCACCTCCACGAAGATCCGGATCAGGTAAAGATAGGGCTGGAGACGATCACAAATAGCCTGATGCTGTTTGTTAAGGAATGCGTCCGGTTGGGCGTGGACGGCTTTTACGCTTCCACGCAGGGTGGGGAGGCTGGAAGACTCAAGGATCCCCGGCTTTTCAAGGAGTACATCAAGCCGTTTGATCTTGTCCTGATGAATGAGATTAACCGCTCCTGCATTTACAACATCCTCCACATCTGTGATTACAATGGTCCGTATGCCGATCTAACCTCCTATCTCGATTACCCGGGCCATGTAGTCAACTGCAATCCTCAACTGCTCTCAGTCAAAATGACCTGGAAAGAAATTGCGCAAATGTTCAAGAGACCCTGCATGGGAGGACTGGACCGGCACGGGATTATCGTTTCGGGGAGCGAGGAGGCAATCATGAAAGCTGTAGGACAGGCGTTGAATGAAGCATGCTTCCCGTTCATCCTCGGCGCAGACTGCACGTTGCCCAATGACATCAGATGGAAAAATATCAAAACCGCCATCGCCGCGGCGCATCAATTGAAGCAGGGCTGAGCGCAGGCACCAAACGATGCTGTGGCGGGTGACTGTGTAATCAAAAGCTGTTGGTATCTGCCGCGATTGATCCCGAGACCCATAATGGATCGGAACGAGTTATGTTAGGGCCTGTCAATGAATAACGTTTACACTTTGGCGCGAGCGCCGGGCGGGCAGATGCAAGGCGCCGCGACGCAGGCGATGTGATGACATCGTCGAGGAGCGGCAACGCCGCAGATGCCAGCGGGCCTGGGGGCCGCAGCAAAGTGCAAACGTTATTCATTGACAGGCCCTTGCTCCAGGACGAGCCGAAAAGATTGTAATGCTCACACACTTCCGACATTCGGCGCGACCGGAGGGTGCCGCCAGCTCGGGAAAACACCTGTTCGTCTATGTCGCGATCCGGTGCGGGAAGGCATCGCAACGGGGCCTCCATCGCACTATGCGCCTCACTCGGACTATTCGCTCAAAGATTGGTTAGACAGAGGCCACGGGCGAAGACGAAGGATTTCCCAGTGGCGCCGCACTGCCACGAGTGCGGATTCGACCAGCGAACCGCCCACCCTGTAATGCGACGAGTGCTCCAAACAGCACTCCCAGCACTGCAGCGCCCATGACGGCAACGTGAGCCGGCGCGCTCTTAGCCACCTCGGAGCGGCGGCGCTGCCACTGCTCGTTCAAACACTGAAGGATGCTGACCCTCGGCTGCGCAGGGGAGCAGGTGAAGCCCTCGAATATATGGGCTCAGCAGCCAAACCAGCGGTGCCAGATCTCTTGAAAATCATTCAGGATCCTGAACTGTCGGTTCAGCTGCAGGCCGCGCTCGCGCTTGCTGCCATCGATCCGGGACAGGCGCAGGCCGTTCCAATTTTGATCAAGGCTGCCTCCGGGTCCTTCGCAGGGAGTAATGAGACTTTCCGTGCCATCGTCTCTTTGGGATCGTTCGGGCGACTGGCGCAGCCTGCAGTTCCATTGCTCTTGAACCTGCTTTCCGGAAGCGCGCACGCCAGCACGCGCGTAATAGCCGCGGGCGTTCTGGGCAAAATCCGAATCGGTTCCGATTCGGAACTGGAGATAATGGCGAGGGCTCTCAAGGACAGTGATCGAGGTGTCCGGGCGGCAGTCGCAGGGGCGTTGGGCCAGCTCGCCCCCGATACACCGGCTGCAATTCCGTTCCTGCTGCAAGCGTTTCACGATAGTGAAAGCTGGGTCAGGATGACTGCCGCTGATGCCCTTGGCAAATTTGGAGCAGCCGCTTTGCCCGGTTTGACCCAGGCCTCGCGGGACGATGATATTTATGTCCGCCAGGCTGTTGTCGAGTCATTCCGAGCAATGAAACCGCTGCCATCTGGCGCCGCCGAAATCCTCACTCGCATGGTGGATGACAGCAATACCGAGGTGCGGGAGGGATCTGCCTATTTACTGAGGCAAGGAATTCAGGGCGACTGGGAAGCGGGTTTTAAGCGTCTGGAGCAAGAGCACAACGTTGCTGGTGCTCCAAAAGGCGCATACATGGACCAGAACCGATTGTATTCAAAAGACGAAATCATAGCCTCGATTCCGGCGGACGCTGATCACAAGTATCCACTCGAGCTCGAGTACTTGATTCCCTTTTCAGGGAGTAATGGAGTTCAACTCCCTGTGACCCTGCACCGCGGCAAAGACCGCGGGGACCTTCAGGTCATCTGAAAACAGGTCGGCGAGAAGTACCAGAAACTGGAGTCGATGGAAGCCGATGGCCCTGGTTTTGATAGGTTCGGGAAAGTGAAATCGTTCCGTTTCAATTACGAATTGTTCATTCAGATTCCTCAGGAGTTTTCCGGAACGGGCGGCATGGTTAAGCAGACGATCTTTACTGTGCTCCCGGACAACATGCTTGCTCCCTTGGAGCCGTTTCGATTGACCCTGAAGGTAGCATACACTTGCGGGCAAGAGTCGGTTGGTCGAAAGTCGGCACCAGGTTACGCTTTCACCGATTTCCAAACGTCCTCGCGCGGCGCTATTTCTATCCCGGCTGTCACCAGATGGAACCGTATCGGTCGTATTTCCCTCAAGCGGCGCTGCTCTTGCCGGGAACGGAACGGATGACCGCGCGCGTCCTCCGGTAAAATCCGGAACTGTGAGGACGCACACTTGGAGTGGGCGGGATGCCGGGCGGCTGTTGCATCTCGCATGGGCGAGCTCGAGTTATACAGGAGTGGCAAGCAATATCAGTCCGCCAGGCGCAATATAATGGCTCGTTTTCGGAAGCGCCAGCCGTGTTCCTGGCGTGATGATGACTTCACCGGTCGACCTCAGGCAGACCTCGTACACCCTGTCGGGCTCCAGACGCATGTAGGGCGCATCGCCGTGAATAGCCCGCACGCCGCGCTCTTTCGCCATTTTTTCGTTGTTGGCAAGTTCCCAGAAGCGTTTCCAGAGATCCTTCTCGAAGCTGGTGGGAGCTTGCCGCTCGGCGTAGACCTCCGGGGCCTGGCCCTCAATGTCGATCACGAACCCATCTTCGGCCCGCATCGTGCTGGAGAATATGCGCCGGAACAGCATGAGCGCCCGGCCTTTGAAGGGGTCGTCCTGTTCGATGAAGTGGTCGTCGAACTTGATCACCAGCGTGTCAAAATAGACTTCTTGCCCCGGTAAAGTCAAATCTCGGAAGGCGTTGATCGGCTTGCCGGAATCATCGATCTCGGTGAACCGGATGGTGGTTTGTAAGTTTCCCTGCGGGTCCTTCGCCTGCCACAGAACCTCGACACGGGCCCGGCGGTCAATATGCTTCAAGATCTTCAGGAAGGCCTCTAGGCGCTGCTTCTCTTGCTCGAGCTTGATGATGGTCCCTTTCTGCTCACTGATTTGGTCCTGCAGTGCCTGCCGCGGCCTCACGACCAGTTCGTACGCCAGATAGACGCTGGCGGCGCCGACGGCGACCAACACCACGGGCCAGACAAAAAACCGAATGGGAAAACGACGACCGTTGCTCATAGGACCCTCGACTTGAACCAGAACGTCCGTTATCAGTTCCTGGCTGCGAGTGAGTATAGACAAGCCAGCGGAGCGAACCGCTCCTTGGCGACGTCGTCTCCCGACGACTGTAAAAGGCCAACGCCGAGACCAGACCTCGATCGCCGTGAGCCCCCAGATCGGCTGTTCCGTGCTCGCTTGCAGCACCCGTCACCATAATAGACTCTGCCTTGAATGATAGTAATTCGCTTTTTCCAGGTAGGAGGAGGATAGCAGCACTTGGGGTGGGAATCACCCGGAATTATTCCACCGGGCAGGTGAAGCAGGGGATTTTCACCAAGCCGCGGAGCGGTTAGGAGCGGATGGAGTCTTTATCCGTGACTTCTTCGCTTTTCTGCAAGAAATTTCTGGCCGGGATTTCCTTCTGTTTCTTTGGTTGCGGCCACCGGCAACGATAGGAAAAACAAGCTGCAATTTTGTTCCATGCCTCGGTACGGATCCTGCTTCCGACATGGGGTCTTATGTTAACTTCGCCCCGTCTGCCGCGACTCCCCAGAACGCAGGATCGACCACAAGGGGCATTTTACTGCAATCCGACGTTGCCGATAGATAAGATATGCCTTTTAGGTCTGTAAAGACGTTCCACCAGCATATTCCGAAACTCCATATTCAGCAAAACCATAAGAGGTGGCACTCAGTGCCGTGCCGGGAGGCTTCCTCGAACGGGACTTGAACTGAGCCGCTGTGCGGCGGACGCTTCGCGTGTGCTATATGGTGCTGTCATGTGCGATAGATTCCCCAGAATTGTGCCCAAAGGCGAATCGCATCCCAGCCGGCAAATCTCTATGCTTAAACGATTTATAATTCAAATTCCATAGGACGCATCCTCCGCAAACATCAGCGCCCCCCTTC
>JBGQNR010000224.1:0-10503 GCA_041501225.1 Acidobacteriota bacterium | reverse complement strand
TGTTGAGCACCGCGCCGTACCCAGGGCTTGCGCCCTGGGCTTTGCTGCGCCGCCCTTTCAGGGCTTTGTTGAGCACCGCGCCGTACCCAGGGCTCACGCCCTGGGCTTTGCTGCGCCGCCCTTTCAGGGCTTCCCCAGGCCCGCACAACGCGCCATTTATAACGGCTTGGTTCGTAAGTTAACGCTCATGGGGCTTGCGCTCTGGGCTGTCACTGTTCCGGCCCTTGCGGGGTTTGCGCCTTGGACTGTCATGGTTCCGTCGCTTGCGGGGCTTGCGCTTTCAATGCAAAGTCGAGCGTTCAATAGTAAGCGTTTCTTACGGTCACTCGCGGAATTGTCAAACCCGTAAGTCCTCGGGCAAAGCCGGAGGTTTACGCCGATGAATTAAGGGGTTCGTATGTGCCCGCGCGTCCGATTTCCGTTCACCTCGGCATGCAAAACCTAAACCATTGTTTAACTGTAACTTATAACAAACAATTCTGGTGTGCTGTCGGAATTGCGGACGATTGTGTGGTCGCAGTACGAGGTCACCGCATATTGGGAAAACTCGCCGGGGAGGAATAATCCCTTGTTTCAGCATGCTTTGGAAGTTGCATAGCAAAATCTCTACGGCTGAAGAATGACTGGCATGGTAATTGCTCTACTGCATTCGGAAGCGAAGATGCGGGTGCGGGCGGCCGCACGCGTATAAAGGATTAATTCTGTCTGAGTATTTAGTAAGGAGGTGATGATCGAAATATTTGCATCATGAGCACCGCGGCAAGCGCGTGATCCTTCGCGCCCGCTGATAACAGTTTCCTCATCACGCCCGCCGGGCGTGAGCTACGCATTTTTTTGTTTGCTAAAATCCTGTCTTATTCGTAATGGCACTTGGGTGCCACCTACGCCCCTACCCTAGGGCCATAGACACTCGTACGCAATCTCGCTTAAGATCACCCGCACAGAGCTAACAAACGTTTAATTCTGCGATCCCGGAAAGGGGGAAAGACTCGATGTGCCGGGGTGATCGGTCGTCTGCAAACATCCTGAGACCCCAGATCCTGAAGGCCATCGGATCATGTCGGAGCGATCACCATCGCGGAAATATCGCGGGTCTGCGGCCGTTGACTGTGCTCGCAAACCCGGCGGCGTTTGCTGCCTGTTCTCAAAAAGCAAAAAGCGAAAGATTAGTCCGCTCAAATTCCTGCCGACAAATGCCTTAGCGGCGCCCACAGGGAATTTCAGACTGTGACTGAAAGGGCGAAGCTTTACGCCAAAACGCGGGCATTCCTCAGCGTTCTTCGAGGTCCAGACATGCGCATAAGCTATTCATACGCGCATGATCCGGTGGTAAGCCTCCGATCATTTCCCAGGTGGTTCCGATGAAAAAGAGAATCAGCCTTCCCAGCAAAAAGTCGCTATTCATTCTCAGCCTGGTCTTGCTGATGCCGGCAGCAGGGGCGCAGCAAGTCCCGCAGCAGCAGAAGCCGGCAGAGGCCGCAGCGCCCATCGAAATCCGTCCGGAACCGCTCTATGTAATCCAGCCCAACGATCTCCTCGAAATCTTCGTGTGGAAAGAGCCCGAGCTGACGCGCAAGGTTCTGGTGCGTCCCGACGGCCGCATTTCCTTCCCATTGGTGCAGGACATGCAGGCCTCCGGAATCAGTCCCGGCGAGCTGAAGGACAAGATCGAAAGCAAGCTCAAGGATTTCCTGAATGCCCCCAACGTCACCATCATCGTCGAAGCGATTCAGAGCTATCGGATCTATGTGGTCGGCAAGGTGCAAAAGCCGGGAGCCATCATCGTGGAGAAGCCGGTAACGGTGCTGCAGGCGCTGGCCCTTGCGGGCGGATTCCAGGATTTCGCCAAGGACACAGAGATCACGGTCATCCGAAACTTTGGCAAAGACAACATCGTCTTCGAGTTCAATTACCGGGACGTGATCAAGGGAAAACAGCCTCTGCAAAACATCCTGTTGAGATCAGGAGACGTAGTGGTCGTTCCATGATCACCCAGCGCATGAAAATTAATGGCCTTTTAAAAGCAGCCACGAATGACACGAACCATTCGTGCCATTCGTGGCTGCTTTTGCCATTATCTTGTCGTTGCCGGATCCTGATGGTGTTCATCGTTGCTTCGCTCATAACCCATGCAGGCTGGGCTCAGCGCAAAAACACTTTCGGCACGCAGATCGACATCTCGGGAGGAGCAAGCAATCAGATCGGCGGCGGCAACTACGGCACGTCATACCTGCAGATGGGGATGGCGCCGTATTACGCGGTGTACCCCACGCTCCAGCTGAATTCCGATGGCGCCAATTCCAAATTCGATGCCTCCTACACCTTCGGCTGGGAACGCTTCCACGGGGATACCATTCTTACTACGATGTCCCATGTTGGCAACGCCAACTTCAGCGCCAGCCTGAGCAAGTCGGTGCGTTTGCAGCTCACCGATTCGTTCTACAACGCCCCCGAATACAGCACCATCAACCTCTTCAAGGGCATCACCCTCACCCCCGAGGGTTTCCACTACGTGTTCGACCCGGCGCTGCAAAAACGGTCCAGCTTCAACAACAATGCGAGCGCCGCACTTGACGTGGATGTAGGCGCCGCCTCGAGCCTGAGCTTCCGCGGATCGTCTTCGTACCGCCACTACGAGGCCGATGCATCATTCAAAGGAAGGCTCTCTGACCAGCTCAGGACAGAAGGGAACTTCGTCTACTCGCGCAAGCTGAGCGCGCACCACACCTGGACGATCCAGTACTCGGCGGCCGAAAACCGCTACAAAGATTACGGGAACACGCTTACGCACCACGTCGGCATGGGCTATTCCCGGGACTTGAGCCCATCCACACGGCTTAGCCTGGAAGCCGGCCCTTCCTACGTGCAGAGCATGAAACTGCAGCGGAATTACACCGGCTATCGCGCCTCTTTCAGTATCAGCCACAGCATCCGCTCCAACAATTTCACTTTGTCTTACCATCACAGCTCGGGCGAAAGCACCGGCATGGGTTCCGTATCCGACATCGACAACGCGGGTCTCGGCTTCTCGCGTTCTTTCAAGCAGAGAATATCTCTCAACGTGAATCTCAGCGCATACCGCGGGAAGGGCAGGATGGACAATCCTTACGATTCCCTGGGCTACCACGGGACAGCGGCGCTCTCCTTCATGTTGAACCACCACTGGACTCTGAGCTTCGGCGGCAGCTATCGGAAAATCGAAGGGTCGACCTATTTGAATTCGGCATACGAGCGCATGTACGTTTCCCTTCGTTTTGCCACCCCTCAATCACGTCGAGCCACGCGATGATGAACCGCGAAGACCTCAAAGACCACAAAGTAGAAACTGGGGAAAATCAACAGGATGTTGTTTCTTCGAGGTCTTTGAGGTCTTTGCGGTTCATCCTATAGTTTGCGGAGGATTGCGATGAGCAGAATGAGATTGCGCGGACTGCATGATTACCTGGCGCTGGTCGTGCGGCGTCGCTGGTGGGTTGTTATGAGCTTTGTAGCGCTCTCCGCTCTGGCGGTGCTTTTTTCGATGCTGTTTCCCAAGGTCTTCCTGTCTGAGACCATGATTCTGATCCAGCCCCGCGACGTGCCCACCGATTTTGTCAAAGACCTGATCGCCGGCAGCACGGACCAACGGCTGAGCTCGATCGAACAGACGATTCTCAGCCGCAGCAACCTGCTGAAGATCCTCAACGAATTCGGAGACCGGATGCCGGCGTATCAAGGCGTGAACGACGACCGCAAGGTCCTCAAGCTGAAGCAACGGATCAAGATCGATTTTTATTCGGAGCGCCGCAACGGCGTGTATCTTCCGACCACGAGCTTCCGCATTTCCTACCGCGATCAGAATCCGGATCTGGCGCAGAAAATCACGGGCCGCATGGCTTCGCTCTTCATCGAGCAGGACAGCCGGGCGCGCGAAAACCAGGTTTTCGGCACGACCGCGTTTCTTTCCGCTGAACTGAACAAGGTCGCCGACCAGCTGAAACAATCGGAAACCAATCTCAAAACGCTGAAAGAAAAGTACCGCTATCAGCTCCCCGGCGAGCTGGAAACCAACCTGCGCACTCTCGACCGCCTCCAGCTGCAGAAGACTTCCAATCTCGAGGCGCTCGACCGTCACCTGACGCTGCAGATGACCCTCGAGCGGCAGATCTCGGAAACGCCGCCGATGATCACCCGCGACGCCACACCCAAGCCGGGTGTGACAGGAGCCCCTGCGCGCAGCCCTCTCGTCGAGAAGTATTTGAAAAAGGAAGAGGAGTACAAAGAGCTGACCATCAAGGCGACGGCGAAATATCCGGATGTGCAGCGCCTCAAAGCGGAGTTGGAGCAGCTGAAAAAGGAAATTCCGCCGGAAGAGCTGACGGCGGCCCAGAAGGTACAGCCCGGGGAGGAAGCCAGGATCACGATTCCAAACCCGATCTACCAGAGCCTCACCGCCCAGTTGCGCCAGGTGAAGACCGAAATCGACATCCGCGAGAAGGAAAAGAAAACGATCGAGGCGGACATGGCGCGCTATGGCCAGCGCATCCAGGACACCCCCGGCGTCGAGCAGGCGATGGCCGCGGCCCTGCGCGCGAACGCCGATTTGACGAAACAGCATGAAGGGCTCAAGGGGAAGCTGGAGCAGGCCAAACTGTCGGAGAGCCTCGAGAGCAACCAGAAGGGGGGATCGTTCGTGATCGTCGATCCGGCCAATTACCCGCTGGAGCCGATCACTCCGGCTGCGCGGGTGATCATTCTTGCCGGGCTGGGCATCAGTCTGGTGCTTGCGGTCGTGGTCGCCTGGATTGTGGATGGATTGAATCCGAGGGTGTGGACCCAGCGCCAGCTCGAGAGATTGCTCGAAACTCCGGTCCTGGTCGAGATCCCCTCGCTGGCCTCGGTGTCCGACATCATTCGCGCGCGCAGAAGGAAGTTCGTACATGCGCTGTTGTTCATCCTGTCGGCCGGGATTTATATGGGAGGGCTCTATTATCTGTATCTGAAGCAGTCCGCTCTCCTGCGTCTCCTCGATCCCATCATCGAGAGGCTTACGGAAAGGATCACGGGATAGCGATGGTCAATCGAATTGAGCTGCTGAATGTAATCTGCCGCATCCAGGCCGACGGCGAAACCGGATCCCTTCACCTGGAAAAGGGCGAAAAGAAGATCACCGTCTATTTTCGCGAGGGCCTGATCAACGCGGCCGCTACCAACATCGCGCCGCTGCAGCTGGGCCGGTTCATATCCAAGTTCGCGCGCGTCGAAGATTCCGCCTTCGATCGCCTTCTGAAGGAAGCGCGGAAAAAGCGCCTGCCGCTGGGAAAGGCGGCCATGAAGCGCAAGCTGGTCGATGAGACGGAGCTGGAGGACAGCGTCCGCGAACAGATTGTCCAGACCCTGACCCACGCGCTCGACAATGAGTTCGACGTCAGCACGTTCGCGCATTCGACGGAGTCGTTCCACATGCCTGCCCGGCTGGACCTCAGCCACTTGCTCCTCGAGCTGGCCAGAACCAATGTCGAACCTTACCGGGTCGAGCCCACGCAGCGCATCGCCCTGACCAACGGAAAAGGCCATGCCGGCCTCCCCTGGTACCCCCAGGAACTTTCCGTGCTGAGCGAGCTCAGTCAGCCCCGCACGCTGCAGGAACTGGCTTCAGCCACCGGCCTCGATTACCCAGATCTCAGCAAGGTCCTGAGTGTGTTCAACTCCCTGCATATAATCTCGGCCGCGGTGAGCACGAACGGCGGGGGAGGCGAGCTTGTGGTCAGGGACAGATTTCCCTTCGAGAGCCTGACCCCGGAAATCGGCAGGAAGGGCCTGAGCGACAAGATCGAGACCCTGCTCAACGAATCCTCTTTTGTCAGCGAGCAGTTCAAGAACCTCAAGGTCCGGCTCAATGAAGTTTCCTCAGCGCGGCAGCTACGAGTGATCACCATCTCGAGCCCTCATACCGAGGATGGCAAGTCGCTGATCAGCGTCAACCTGGCCGCTTCTTTTTCGAAAGATCCGGGCCGGCGTGTCATCCTCGTGGATTGCGACCTGAGGAACCCGAGCCTGCACACATTCCTGGGAACCTCTCCGCAGCCCGGCCTGCTTGGATATCTCGAGGGAGAACCCCTTCAGCCTTATTGCTACATGCGGCGCTGCGAGAAGCTTTACTTCATGACGGCCGGGGGGATTGCCGCCAATCCCATCGAAATGCTGTCGCATGAGAGGATGAAGAAGCTGATCGAATACCTTCAGACCGAATTCGACACCATTATCCTCGACTCGCCGCCGTTTGCGCCGATTTCCGACGCGCAGATTCTGACCTCGCTTTCTGACGGATTGGTGCTGGTGGTGCGCTGCGGCAAGACTTTCTATGCCAGCATAGAGAAGGCCTTCCGCAACCTGGACCGCAACAAGCTGGTCGGCGTAATCCTCAACGACGTCAAGCCGATGCTGTTCAACACCCAGTACGATTACAGGTATTACCACTACAAAAACCGGGATCGTTACCCCTACGGCAAGCGCAAAATCACCGCACGCCCCAAAACCTACTTAGAGCCTTAGAGGTCTTAGCGGTTATTTCTAACCGCTAAGACCGCTAAGACCTCTAAGAGTTATTTTTGGAACGGCTGCTATGAGATTTAGGTTTGAGATCATTTTGATCGCGATTGCTTGTCGGCTTTTTATCGGGCCGTTGCCTGCCGCATGGTCGCAGAGCGTGGACAATGTTCTGCTGGTCGTCAACGACAACAGCGAGGACTCGCGCGCCATCGCCCGGTATTACGCCGAGAAGCGCAAACTCCCCGCGACCAACACCTGCCGCCTCCGCACCGCCGAATCCGACACCATCTCGCGTGACGCCTTTGAGAGGGAGATCCTCCGCCCGGTCGCCGACCACCTCCGTTCCAAGGCATTGCAGGATCAAATCCTCTACATCGTCACCACGCGCGGCATTCCGCTTGTCGTCGAGGGCGACGCGAGTCCGATTGGCGACCTCGCCGCCGTCGACTCCGAGCTGGCCCTGGCTTATCGCTACCTCCTCTTCGGCACCTTCCCATACCACGGCCGGGTCGAGAATCCTTATTTCGCCGTTGAATTCAACCGCGACAACTTCCGGCCCTTCGTGCGCCGAGACTGCGACATCTACCTGGTAACGCGCCTGACCGGCGCCTCGGCCATCGACGCCATCCTGCTCGTGGACCGCGCCCTCGCCGCCGAAGCCAACGGTGATTTCTTTTTCGATCTTGCTTCCGCCCAGCAATCCCCCGAAGCCGACTGGGCTCAGCAGGCGGCAACGTCCCTGAAGAATGCCGGTTTGAAGGCAACGGTCGAAAACAGCGGCAGGGTGCTCGACAACCTGGCTGCGGTCCAGGGCTACCTCAACCAGGGTTCCGCGGATGCTACCCTCAACGGCCGGATCCCGCAGATCCAATGGAGCCCGGGCGCAATCGCGACCGTACTGGACAAAGTTACCGCCAGAAGCTGGCGCGCATCGGGCGGAGAGCTCGACGCGGCATCTCTTGCGATGCGCTACATCGAAAGCGGCGTGACCGGGTTTGGCGGATATGTAGCCGACCCGACCGCGGACGGCTACCTCCGCCCGCAAATTCTTTTCCCCGCGTATGCCGCCGGCTACAACCTGGCCGAGGCTTTCTACGCCGCAGCGCGCTATGTCAACTGGCGCGCGGTCATCCTCGGCGATCCCCTGGCCTCGGCGTTTTCAAAAAACTCAATGCGCCAGCGGAACGAGCTTGCCGCCGCCTTCCGCCCCGGCATCGACAAGGAAACCGGCCTGCCGGAACAATTCTCCCAGCGCCGCCGGCTTTACCTGACCCAAAAATACACGACCGGCAAGGAAGCGGTGGTGTTACTGCTGCAGGCCGAATCTGCCGCCGGCAGGGAAGAGGATGCGGGCGCGCTTGCCCTGGTGGACAAGAGCCTGGAACAGGATCCATATATCGCAGAATCGCACCTGCTTAAGGCTCAGCTGCTCGAACGCAGCCGCGATTTCACCCGCTCCTTCGATCACTATAAGAAGGCTCTAGAACTCGGCCAGACCGGCAGGGAAATGTACCTCAAGCTGGCCCGGATGGCCCTGGACCAGCTGAAAGACCCGGCGAAGGCCGCGCCGTTCACGCAGTGGCTCAACAGCCGGTACGGCAAAACGGAGCTTGCGATCGCCGCCCTCTACGCCGATGTCGAGCGCCAGAACGGCAGGCCGGAGGAAGCCAGGGCGGTCTACCAGCGACTGGTGAGTGAAAGCAATCCGCCGCCTGCGATTGCCATAGCCGGGATCGGCCGCATTCAGCTTGACCAGGGAAACTTCGAGCAGGCAAAGGATCTCCTCACCCGCGCCCTCGAACTCAACCAGGCAGAAACCAAGAGCCGCACAGATCCACGCGCTTCAGAAGCACGCATTGACGAAGCCGAGATACGCCGCCTTCTGGACAAGGCCGCAGGGCAAATCGCGAAGCCGAAGGAAGACGCCTCCGTCACAGTCGGTGTCCCGGAAACCACCGACGGCGGCAATAGCTTCCCCGCTCGTATTCTCAGCCGCACCCCGATCAAATACCCATATGAGGCGCAGGTCGCCAAAGTCGAGGGTACGGTCGTGATCAGCCTCCTCATCGACGAGATGGGCCAGGTAATGAAGGCCGACATCATGAGCGGCGACCGCCGCCTTGCCAAGGGTGTACTGGATTCAGCCAAAAGCTGGCGCTTCGAACCCCGCCTGGAAAACGGCCGCGCCATAGTCAGTCGCTACACCTTCCCGGTCACCTTCAAAATCGAAAAACCCGGCCCCGGCACTGCCGTAAAAAAAGAACCTTGAGTCTTCGGGTCTTGGAGGTCTTAGCGGTTAAGCGAACTCATAACCGCTAAGACCTCCAAGACCCGAAGAGTTGATCTTTTGCTTTTCATCCCCCTACGAGCTTAAGGACCCATCATGAACGTCGGCATCTTAGCGCCTGTCTATCCTTTGCCGAATCAAGGCCGCCGTGAGGACCAGGACACTCTTCTCATCGCCGACGAGGCCCTCTTCAACCAACTCCTCGCCCTGGAGCGCAAGCGAACCGAGCGCACTGGCGACCCCTTCGTCCTGATGATCCTGGACATCGCTGAATTAAACGGCAGCGCCCTCGCCAAAAAAATTGCCGAGATCTGCTACGCCATTCGTGCGGAAACCCGCGATACCGACCTCTACGGCTGGTACAAATATTCTTTGGCCATCGGCGTAATTCTCACCGCCCTGCGCACCTCCGCGCGCCCTGCGATCGAATCCGCGCTCAGCGGCAAAACTCACAGGGCGCTCAGCGCTGTCCTGGAGCCCGCGGATGTGAATAAAGTGGACATTTCTTTCCATTTCTACCCCGAAGATTTCGACCGGAACAACCCCCCATTCGATTCCGACCGCAAGCTCTACCCAGACCTGATTCGTCGCGATAGAGCGCGGATCCCGTACCATTTCCTTAAGCGCAGCATCGACATCGCGGGCAGTTTATCCGGCATGATCCTTTTCTCGCCGATCTTCTTGATCACTGGCGTCCTGATCAAATGCACTTCCCAGGGCCCTATACTTTTCAAGCAACGCAGAGTCGGAAAATTCGGCAGGGAATTCAACTTCCTGAAATTCCGGACGATGTACCTCAACAGCGATTCCGCAATCCACGAGCAATACGTCCGCCGGCTGATCGAGCAAAAGGACCAGGATTCCAGCGCACCCGGAGCGGCAAAACCTGTGTTCAAGATCGTCAATGACCCTCGAGTCACCCGGATAGGCCATTTTCTGCGCAAATCAAGCCTGGACGAGCTCCCCCAATTCATCAACGTCCTGAGGGGAGAAATGAGCCTGGTAGGCCCTCGCCCTCCTATCCCCTATGAAGTCGCCGCTTATCGTTTCTGGCACCGCCGCCGGGTCATCGAGGTCAAGCCGGGCATCACCGGCATGTGGCAGGTCCACGGCCGCAGCCGCACCACTTTCGACGAAATGGTCCGCCTGGACCTCCGCTACGTCCGCGAACAATCTCTATGGCTCGATCTGAAGATCATCCTGAAGACGCCAAGCGCCATCCTCAGTGGCGAGGGAGCATATTGATTGTTGGCTTTTAGCTCTTAGCTTTTAGCTATTAGCTTTTAGCTTTTAGCTTTTGGCTCTTCGCTTTCAGGCATGACCAACCATGCACCTGCTGATAAACAGCTATATCGGTAAGCATGAAATAGGGAGGCAGAAATGAGATTCTCCGTCCCGAAGAAGGCCGGCACCTGCTAATAAATAGCTTTATTGATAATCATGAAATATAGTGACAGAAAACAATTCCCAGCCCTGAAGGGGCGAAATAGCGCTAGCCCAGGGCGTAAGCCCTGGGTCTTGCGATCGCAGTCGTAAAGCCCTGAAGACCGATAAAAGCCGCATAATCAACTGTGCTTGCGTCGCGATCCATATGCATATCCTCCACGGGGTAGAGAGAACACGCTGGCTTCGGTCCGGCGCAACCCTTATAGTAGAGTCCTCTGAGGGGACGACATCTGAGTATG
>JBGQNR010000223.1:0-10688 GCA_041501225.1 Acidobacteriota bacterium | reverse complement strand
CAACTGATGACGCCAAAATGCCGAATTATTTATGCGCGGCCCCTAAGTGCGCCCGTAGCTCAGCTGGATAGAGCGTTTGACTACGAATCAAAAGGTCGCAAGTTCGAGTCTTGCCGGGCGCACCATATAAATCAATAACTTACAGCCATAGAAAAAAGGAGCAGAAAGCGCTAGCAATCATATAGCAATCAGGAGGGGGATCCACGGAGAGCGGGTGCATGCCAATTTTTTTGTTTAGGAGGGACCGCAATGTCAACCAAGCAAAAAGAAGACGCGATGGAGCGAACTACCCGCTGGATGGTAGAAAACCTGACGGGCGCATACAATGCCGTTCATCCGCAAGGTCATCCGCATGCCGGGGAACACTGCACCAACTCTGCCACATTGATCATTGTTTTCTGCTACATGGACGGCCTAGGGAAAGTCCTTCTCAAGGACAGCGCTAGCAAAAACTTTGAACATTTCCGCAAAAATTGGGGTCAGGCCTGGAAAATTTACTTTTGGGTTTGCGAATGCGGTCAGCTTCAAGGCTGAAACGTAAATTTTCCAGGCCTGACCCGCACTCTTCGGCAATTGCCTTTCCGTCGATGCTCGTGGGCGGCAGCAGCTTGCATCCCGGCAGAAAGCGGACTATCTCATCACGCAGCTTCACGATTGCTACCAGCCAACATACTCTATTTCCCAGCCGGTCCTTGTCCACGAACGTATCGCCGCTGTTAAGCAGCACGATTTCCGGTAACAGGCCCTGGAGATCATGGCACCGGACTTGGAAGCCTGAGTTGTCGGGCAGGATGTCGATGCCGTCCAGAACGATGACGCTCTTGAGGTCGATAGCGGCCTGCATGAGTACTTTCTCGATTTCCTCAACGTGGATCGTTTCGCAGGTTCGCATCGGAGATGCATTTTAAATCAAATGCTTGTGTGCTACAAAGGATGGCATCAATGGCCCTTCGATTAATGCAGGCGGTTGGCGAACACCGAAAATGACGATAGGAAGAATGCTATTTCCCTCCAGGGGTCGTCGGTGATTCAGAAGTTCATTGAGGATTTTAGTCGCATTTATGCAAGGTAAACATCATTAACAGAGGCTAAATCTCTTTAGAGATATCAATGCAGAATGATGGCAAGTGTCGCCAATGCGGAAATGTAATCCCAGAGGATTCGCCGCAAGAACTCTGCGACAGCTGTTTGACAACGGCCCATGCAGCATCTAATGCCGATACACCGCTGCCTGATGGAGAGTCCAAAGCGAGCAACCTACATGCACTTGCTTCCGGACACCCCAAAAACATAGGACCATTCAAGATTCTGGAAGTCCTGGGGCAGGGTGGTATGGGGGTTGTCTACCTCGCAGAACAGGAAAAACCCATCCGCCGCAGAGTGGCATTGAAGCTCATCAAGCTAGGAATGGATACGAAGGAGGTAATTGCCCGGTTCGAATCCGAGAGGCAAGCCCTCGCCCTGATGAATCATCCGAATATTGCGCGGGTGCTGGATGCGGGTGTCACGGAAAAGGGTTCTCCCTATTTCGTGATGGAACATATAGCCGGGATTCGCATCTCGGATTACTGCGACAGGTTTCGCCTGAATACCCGTGAGCGGCTAGACCTTTTCATGCCTGTCTGCCAAGCGGTGCAGCACGCTCATCAGAAGGGTATTATTCATCGCGATCTGAAGCCCTCCAACGTGTTGGTTACTCTTATTGATGGCAAGCCGGTACCCAAAGTAATCGATTTCGGTGTGGCCAAGGCGACAAATCAACGCCTGACCGAACAGACGGTATTCACTCAGCAAGGTTTGGCCATCGGCACGCCGGAATATATGAGTCCCGAGCAGGCGGAGATGACCGGGCTGGATGTGGACAACAGGACAGACATCTATTCTATGGGAGTAATGCTCTACGAACTGCTCGTGGGAAGCGTGCCTTTCGATTCCAAGCTCCTCCGTAAAGCCGGATTCGATGAAATGCGGCGGATAATCCGAGAACAGGAACCTCCGACGCTGACAGGGAGATTGCGTACTCTTGGGGACACGGCCAAGCAGGTAGCGTATAACCGGCACACAGATCCTGAATCATTAGGTAAGCAGCTTCAAGGTGATCTGGAATGGATTGCTTTGAAGGCGATGGACAAGGACCGAATACGGCGGTACCAGTCGGCTGCGGAGTTGGAAGCGGATATTTGCCGTCACTTGAATGAAGAGATGGTGATGGCAATCCCTCCAAGCACGATCTACCGTCTCAGGAAATTCGCCAGAAGGCGTCGAGGCCTGGTAACCGCAGCAGCCGTCGTGCTAGTGAGTTTAACCATTGGATTAGTCCTCAGTACCATCCTGTATATCCGCGCGGAACAGCAGGAAAAACTCAATCGCAGCCTTCTTGATTTAGCTCGGATGACTCAAAACCTCATGCGGGTGCAACAATTGAAGGGACAGATAAACAGTGCTATGGCCTCCCGCAATTGGAAAAGTGCCGGGGAAGGGATTGACGAATTGATCAGGATGGCCCCTGATGACGCGCAGGCGCTCGCTTGGCGGAGACAGGTGGACCGCGAAATCGAAAATGAACCGGTGGCGGTAGAGCGAAAACTCTCTGCCGATTCCATCGGCATGCAGTTTGTAACCATTCCCTCCGGGAAGTTCATAATGGGGTGCTCGGCAGGCGACAGCCAATGCGAGGGTAACGAGAACCCCCGCCATGAAGTGACGATTTCCCGAAGCTTCGAGTTGGGGAAGCATGAAGTGACACAGGAGCAGTGGGTCAAGTTGATGGTGAATAATCGGAGCTATTCCAAGGGGGATGATCGACTACCGGTGGAGAATTTAAGCTGGAACGACGCGCAGGCGTTCATTGCGAAGCTGAACGCTCTGAATGATGGATATCGCTACCGCCTGCCCACCGAGGCGGAATGGGAATATGCAGCACGAGGGGGAACAGCTGGATCATATTACGGCAACCTCGATACAATCGCGTGGTACGTCTCCAATTCAAGAGGTACAACACACCATGTAGGGCAGAAGCAACCGAACGGGTACGGTCTCTACGACATGCTGGGAAATGTCTGGGAGTGGTGCTCGGACTGGTATGGCGAAAGCTACTACGGCAGTTCTCCGGCTGCGGATCCCAAGGGCCCTTCCTCGGGGCAGTACAAGGTACTGCGGGGCGGGTCATTGGCATATGTTTCGAGGTACGCCCGCGTGTCCAGCCGCCTCAGGAACAATCCTGGCTACTGGAGCCTCGACTGTGGCTTCCGTGTGTGCCGGGAGAAGCTCTGATCCCTTGACCCTTTTTCCTTCCCTTTCTTTGGAGTCCAGGGGGCTGAAGCCCCTGGGCGCTACAAAAGGTAAGGAGCCTGTCCACAAGACTTCAGCCAAACAGCAAATGGCTGCTCGACGCCGATGAACGGGAGCGGGATTCACTCCCCAGCGCGGGGCTTCAGTTTCAGCTTGCCCTTATTTTCCTCAATGAAGGCCCGCAGTTCATCGACGCGGGCCAGCAGTCGGGTCCATTGTTCGTAATATAGCGTCACCGGAAACCTCCCGAGGCCGTATACGCTGATGGCTCCCTTTTCACTCACACGGAATTCCAGCTCCGCTGGTTTCTTGGCCTGAGCTTGTTGTTCCAGCTCCGCGATCCGTTTCAGCAACTCCTCTTTGGTCGGTTCCGACTCTGCCATGATGGTCTCCTGTTCTCCTAACCATTTTGCATGATATGAACTGTTCAGGTCCTGATCGATTTGATTTGGTTTTCGATTTTACAGCAGAGTGGATGGGGCAGAACAGGAGAATTTCGGTCGGGTGGCTGGACACCGAGGAGCGCGGTTGGATCAATGCGCGTTTCAGAGATGAAGTGCGACAGTCGGATGGGTGCGGGAATGGCGAGTTAGAAAATTTCGCAAGCACGGACTTCTACTGGGACCCTGGAATGCGACCCCACCCTGGCAGAGTGTCAGACCATCCCCCGCATCGACGATAGTCGCTCAGAGCTTGTTAATCTGAAACCCCGTTTCAATTTCCCATTTGCTGGAAGCGGGTCAGGTTCAAAGGCAGCTATGCCTCATTGTTAACCGCGATGAGCAATATTGACCTGATGCGTGAGCGATACAGAACTGACAAACGAATTTCCCAAGGGTATAAGGTACCTGGAGTCGTCCGACAGGATTTGGTGGAAGGTAGAGTGTCCGCTGGCCCCAGTGAATGCTATTTCTTCTCTCGACATTTGAGAAAGCGATGAAAACAACACCACAAGAAGTCATCTATTGGGGCGCCTGGCGGGGATTCGGGAAGTTGTACAACGTTAAGGTTGATAATGGATACACGACTATCATCGTCAAGCCGGGAGAAGACGTTAAACAGCGATCAATAGAGAGCAAACAAATGTTTTAATAGGAGGGAGTTTACCATGTCAGGTACCGCTATCAGTATCATAGTCGTCGCTGTAATCCTTGTTATCTGGCTGCTAGGGCAATCCATTCGTACCGTCAGGCCGACCAGTCGAGGTTTAATCGAACGGTTTGGCAAATACAACCGTTTTGCTAATCCGGGTATTATCTTTCTGATCCCGTTTATCGAGGCCCTTGTTCGCGTAAATATTACAGAAAATATGATAGACGCCGGACTGCAGGAAATTATCACCAGCGATAGTCTGAATGCCCAGGTTGATGCCCAGGTTTACTTTAAAGTACGTTCTGCTGAAGAGGATGTTAAAGCATCCCAGTATAATGTGTTCAACTATATGGTGCAGATCGTGGCTCTGGCGAGAACAACACTAAGAAACATCATCGGTACTATGACATTAAAGGATGCCAACAGCGAGCGCGGTAAAATCAATAGCGCACTGTATACTAACCTTTCCACGGAGACCAAGAGCTGGGGGCTTGAGATTGTCCGTACCGAACTTAAGGAAATCAATCCTCCTGCTGACGTCCAAGAGACAATGAACAAAGTGGTTAAAGCCAGTAACGAAAAGATTGCTGCGATTGACTTTGCGACGGCTCGTGAAACTCAGGCAGACGGCGAAAGACGAGCTGCTATCAAGGTGGCTGAGGGACAAAGGCAGGCCGCAATCCTGCAAGCTGAAGGTCAGAAGCAGGCCAAGGTACTGGTGGCTGATGGTGAAGCTCAGGCAATTAAGCTCGTGAATGAAGCGGCCGACCTTTATTTCAAAGGTAATGCGCAACTGCTTCGGCAACTACAGGCGGTAGAAACATCGCTCACCAACAATTCCAAAATCGTTGTGCCTACAGATTCTTCACTGATCAATGTTATCGGAGGTCTGGCGGGCATCGATACTCGTCCGCCGGCAATGAAGTAATTCGATAACCGGTCGGTATTCGCCAATTTCGTGGCCGTCCAGGCGCGACAATCTTGCCCTGCCTTGGGATTGCCACCGCCCTGCGAGCAGCACGTCTCTGCCAGGCAGAAAACGCCCGATGTGCGAAAAGCAATACCTTATCGCACGGCCATTTTTGGCGCTGAGCCCTCTTGATTCTGTGGGGTTTACTCCCTCACCTTGCGGCACCCTTTTCACACACTCCTAAAACCGGAGCAAATCCCAGCGCAAATGACTTTATGAGGTAGCGTCTTCCGATTTCGCTTGACATGGCGCTATGTACTCATGTACATATGGAGTCCAAGATTGAGCACCAGACCAATCCCCTATCTGGCGAAGAAAGGTAATTCCATGGGTGACAAGAAATCCGACATCCACATCGTTGTGGAGGGAAAGGTCCTAAAGGCCGCGAAGATCCGCTGTATCGAGGAGGATTTGGTCCTCAGCGATGTGATCACGCAGTTGCTACGGGAGTGGGTGGCCAGCAAGACCAAAAATAAGAAAGGGTGATTATGCCGATTTCCAGGCGGTGTGCAATATACGCAAGGGTCTCAACGGACGAACAAGATGAAAGCCTACAACTGACCGCCCTGAGAGAGTTCGTGACACAGCGGGGGTGGGAGTTGAAGGCCGCTTACATCGATCATGGCGTGTCATCTCGTGCGGTGCGACCGGAACTTGAGCGGATGATGCGCGACGCCCATAAGCGGCGTTTCGATGTGATTGCCGTCTGGAAATTCGACCGCTTCGCAAGATCAACCCGCGAGCTGGTGTTCGCCCTGGAGCAGTTCCAAGCCCTGGGGATCGACTTTGTATCCGTAACCCAGGCGATCGATACATCGGGTCCGATGGGAAAGCTGGTGTTCTCGGTGCTGGCCGCGATAGCGGAATTCGAGCGCGAGCTGATCAGGGAGAGAGTGGTCGCAGGCATGAAGGAGGCACGGCGACGCGGTAAACATTGTGGACGACCTGCGAAGGAGTTTGATGTCGAAAGGGCTGCGGAGCTGCGACTAGCGGGTCTATCCTGGCGCAAGCTGGCATCGGCAATGGGGGTGCCGATGCATCTCTTGCGGACGCGGTTGGCTTCAGTGCAGGGCAGCGGCGGCTAATAATGTGAAGGCTAGGGAATAGCAGGCAAGAGTGCATCGGCAATGGGCGGCGAATCTTTTAAAAAGATTTTCTGAAATAAAACAGCCCGTCGTGAAACTACATGGGTGCACGGACCGTTGCTGCTCCCTGAAGCCTCAGGGCAGGACTGAGTCCTCGACAGGCCTGCCCCGATCAATGTATGTAGCCATTCTTTACAATCCAACCAGCAAGCATTAGCTATCGCCAATCAAACAAGATCCGCTGATATTTCAATGGCTTCGGTCTGATAATAGTCGGAATACCTTACACTTTCCGCGCTCCATAGATCCTGCAATTGGGAATCAAAAGCGTCTGAACTACATACTGCATCAGACGCTTGCCGTCAGGGAACAGCAGATTAGCACCCCTGGCACGGTTCTTGCTTCATTTTCTGTAACTTGCGGTGTGGAATGTTTTGGAGGAAAAGACAATGCTCATTTCTCGCCGAACGAACTCTTGGATGCTAGGTCTTGGCGTTTTCCTTTTTTGCTTTCCGGTGGCGCTTAATGCAAATCCTATCATTACTCCAGTCGGGGTTCCGGCATTAGCACTTGGTTCCCTTGTCGGTCCCAGTCAATACAATCTCATGAGCTTTACACTGGGACAGTCGTATTCCACCGTGAACTTCGAGGCAGCGCTGGTTTCGCTCTCAAGCGGATTGACAGGCACAGCGTATCTGATGACTGGAGTTGGCCCAGGTAGCACTACAGACGACCAGTTGGCCCAATTCGTTTTCAACTTTGCTCAAGTCCCGGATTCCAGCACATTACTCTACACCCCCGTTTTCTCCTCTATCAATCTTGGACACGGAACTTATTTCGTTGTGGTTACGAGCGATAGTCCCGGAGGGGCTCTCAAATATGGCTCGCCCCTCAGTTATTTGACAGCACCGGATGTAACTGTAGCAACTTGCCAATTTACCAGTGGAATTAGCTTGAATTCTGTTTACCCACCGGCATCTATATGGTATGACACCCAATTAGGAAATAAGTTTTTCTCGGTAGAAGGTACAGCCGTTCCCGAACCCTCCACACTCGCGCTGCTGGGCATAGGCATCGTCGGGCTGATCGGCTACGGGTGGCGCAGGAAGAAGTAAACCCATATTCCCCCTCACATGGTTTCTGGGCGGGCAAAGCTGGAAGGAGGGTAGTACTTTGAAAGCACATCTCACTTTCTCAATGGTTGCAGTTCTTTTTTTGGTGGCAAGCACCGCTTCAGCGACTCCGGTCCAGTGGAGCGGCAATGGGCACTGGTACGATGTGTACCGAGGTCCAGTAAGCGGTTGGGATGATGCCGTCGCCAATGCCGCATCTCTCACTTGGAACGGAGCACCCGGCTACTTAGTCAGCATAACCAGCATGGCAGAACTGGATTTCCTCGTTTCTCAATACGGTTCGCAAACCCAATACCACATTGGGCTGACCGACAAGGAACAGGAGGACGTATGGGTCTGGCAATCCGGGGAACCCTATGTATTTAGCTTTTGGGCATCTGGTGAGCCGAACGACGCCAACGATGGAGAAGACTTCGTCATTGTGAACTGGCAGCATCAAAACCAGACGATTCCGAACCAATCAGCAGGAGCATGGAACGATTTGCCAAATTTCTACTCGCCCTTTATCGTTGAATACGATGCTGTTCCCGAACCCGCCTCCCTCCTCCTGCTCGGCACGGGTCTTGGCGTGATCGGATTGGCGGCATGGCGCGGGAAGAAGTAAAGCTTTCTCTCTCGCAGAAACTCTGTACATTTAATTGTCTCAGGCACGTTTTGTGCATCCGAACAAGAGGATAGAATCTCAAATATTCGCGTTTATCTCCTAGTGGAGGGAAAACATTATGCTCTGCAAGAGAGTTATGGCTTTCATTTTAGCAAGCTTATGCGCCTGTTCAGTCGCCACCGCTACGACCATGACGGTCACTTTCATGCCTGAATCGTCGCAGCCGTACCCTTACCCCCCATCTTCTCATGGTTCGAACTCAGGCGACCCATTAGGACCTTTCGCTGGACTCCATGTTTCTTATACGGGAATTGGTTGGGGCGGCAGTTCTGAAATGTTGAATGACGCCTATCTAGTATATCGGTTCCGGTTGGATTTCAGTGAGCCCGTCGTTATCAGTAGCATTTCCATGTCCGGTTGGGGGGATCATACGGGCCGCAACAACGACCGCTATAACGCAGTGATGCGTCTCCTTGACTTCTCCGAGCTGGTGATTGCTACGAGCCCTCTCACGGGTTTTAACGTCCCCGGCACCTGGGTTCTGAATGGTAGCGCCACCATTGGCACAACGTTTTTCTATGACGAATTTGATTACAGCGGCGTTGTCCGATATCGAAGCCAGTTGAGTGTAGATTACAGCACCGTTCCCGAACCCAGCACTCTGTTCTTCCTCGCCACCGGACTGGCCGGTATTGGCTTGGCCGCATGGCGCAGGAAGAAGTAATGACATCCCCCTCACAAAGATTCAGCTCACAAGGGCCGCTCTTCGGGGCGGCCTTTTCCGTATCTGCAATATTAATCCATCTGCTATCGCCGGAGATTTGGCGACAAACCTTGGACAGCTCCGCCTCCAAGATTGAGGACGTAATTTAAACCGGCTATAACATTATAATTTTATCGTCGGTTTAATAATTCCACGAACGATGCCCACGATTACCTGCTCCGGTTTTTTCTCCAGCCCGATCATTCGATGATACAATCGCCATATTAGAGCTGACACTAATTTTCATGCCGAGAGTTTGATTATGAACGTCACACACAACCGGCGGCAATGTTCGCCGGAATGAGCAATAAACTGTGAGGTGCTTTATGAAAGCCTTCAACAAGGTCTGGATATTGATTCTGCTTCTCACCATTGCAGCACCAGCAATGGCTCAGTTCAAGAAGGGGAGCGACTTGGCCCCTTTATGGCGGTCATACAAAAAATCGACCTCTAAATCTTCAAGCACCGACTACCGCAATAACTCAGTGTTCATGGGATACGTAGAGGGAGTTACTGATGCGCTTATTATGAGTGATTCTGAGTTGTTAGGAGCAATAGCGGAGTCGATGACGACGGACAAGGCTTGCGCCATAGTGGGGAAATATTTGGATGATCATCCCGAAGAGTGGCACCTGTCTGGTGCCGTGATTGTCCAAAAGGCTCTCCGTGCGGCTTTCGTCAAAAAGATGCAGGATTCCTACCCATTGAAGAAGTAATTGCAAAATCGCCAGTGGGTGTGGGTGCGGACTCTCATTTCAGGGATTCTCGTTCTGAGGATCTTTCGGATTCACCGATAGGTAAGCGTTGATGAATTTGTCCACTTCATCCTTAATGATATCTCTGATCTGGTTTAGGTTGTGCGAACCCACACGCCCAACTGCGCCGCAATTCCAGGTTTGAGCGATAAACAAATCTGCTGGATCTCTGGCCAGCCTCACATTTTGCTCAAGGTAAACTTCGGCAGAATATGAATAGAGTTCTTCTCTCTTGATTGTATTTACAAACACACGAAGGGTTGGCATTCCTGGTGCTTTTAACATCTCCTCACTCGTCAACACCTTAACCCCGGCCATCCTAAGGCGCAATTCCACATCGGTTTGTATCTGAGCCTCCGATAACCCGTCTTTTATGGCGTCGGAATCCAGAGGCGTGACCGCCACTTCAACTCCGGTAAGGCCTTTCAAAGATTTGCGCGTAAACTCATTGTCACCCTGCGCCATCGCGACGGAACAGAACTGTAAAGCTACGATAAGTATGAGTGTTGTTTTCATTGGCTTTGTCCTCCGTGTGTCAGAACTGAATCTTTCATTTCTGCAATGCCGTATTTGGGGTCACGGACATCGAACAGCCAACTTCGGCACAGCGCACCCGCCATTTGGGTTGCCGCTACGCCTCGCCGTCCTGCCCTTCATGGGATTGTTTCTAGAGTATGCGTCAGCATTTCCCGTTCTGCTGCCTTTCTTCTTTGATAGAGTTCAATTTCGAGTTCAGCTACGAGTGATCGTGTATAACCCTCCAGACCCGGAAATAACGAAGCGGCGGTAATGTTCATTCTTTTAAGTTCACGCAAAAACACAATTCGCTGCTGCTGACTTACGATTAGCTTTTTAGGTTCTTCCGGGTTTTGAGTGGGTACCCCCAATATGTTGTGGTTAAGCCGTGATGGCATCCTCGTCTGGCACCTGGCCCCGTGGAAGCTGCCGAGCCTGCCGCTCATGTGGATCCCACAAGACGGGATCCACAATCGCTT
>JBGQNR010000222.1:0-10739 GCA_041501225.1 Acidobacteriota bacterium | reverse complement strand
CGAGCGCCGCGGGGGCAGATGCAAGGCGGCGCGACGCAGGCGATGTCTCTGTATATCGTCGAGGAGCGCCAACACCGCAGATGCCCCCGCGCCGCCGGAACCCGAAGGGCGCATGGGGGTTGCGGGGCGATCTCCGCGTTGCTCGTCGTCAACGATGTGCGCCGACATCGCCTCCTCCTCGCGCCTTGAGCTCGCCCCGCAAGCCCCATGCGCGCGACCCCTCCTAATTCTCGGACGGGCTCCTAGCGTTGCCTTTTGTTGAGGCGCCCTTTGAGTTATCGGCAGGCCCCCTGGCGCATGTCAGCATAAAAGGGCGAAAATGCCTTAGCCACGAAGGGCAGGGCGCGGCATAGCCGCAACCAAAAGCTTCAACGCAGAGGGCGCAGAGACCGCAGAGAACTTCTTGCGAATGACTTTCCTCTGCGACCTCTGCGCCCTCTGCGTTGATCTGTTGCTCTTCTTGCCTAAATGGCAAGGATTTGTACGTAAGCAGCACGAAGTCAGTACCGCAATCGAATGCAATCAGAACCTGACCGGGCGCCGATTTTCAACTAGAATATAAAAACGCGGCCCTGCAGTGACTTGGGGCCATGAGATGGGGGCTGCATGTTTGGACGTCAGAAGACGGGATCGGTTCTCTGCACTTCCTGTGGCAAGCTGGTGGGAGTGCGCGATGATGTCTGCTGGAACTGCGGGCGGCGCAAACCCGGACTGTGGGGCTTCGGCCCGGTTTTGCGGTCGCTGGGCCGCGATTTCGGCTTCACCTCCATCGTGATCGCAGGTTGTGCATTTCTATATGCGATCAGTCTGGTCATGGATCCCCGGGGAATCACCAACAGCGGCGTGTTCGGTTTCCTGTCGCCGAGCAACGAAAGCCTTTTTGTCATGGGCGCCAGCGGCGCTTTGCCCGTTTTCGGTTTCGCGCGCTGGTGGACCGTGCTGAGCGCGACCTGGCTGCACGGCAGTATCCTGCATATCTTCTTCAACATGCTCTGGGTGCGGCAGCTGGCTCCGGACGTGGTGGAGCTTTATGGCGCGCCGCGCACGGTTCTTGTCTACACCGCCGCCGGTATCACAGGATTTGCCTTGAGCAGCTGCGCCGGATTCCTGTTCGCTGGAATGCCTATTTTCTTCTTGCGGGGAGCCCAGTTCACCATTGGCGCTTCGGCGTCCATTTTCGGCCTTTTGGGCGCGTTGATCTACTATGGGCGCCGCGGCGGCAGCAGCCATATAAGCACCCAGGCCAAGAGCATGGCGGCGATCCTGTTCATCTTCGGTTTCATGATGCCCAACATCGACAACTATGCCCACCTCGGCGGATTGCTGGGAGGGTATGGGATGGCGAAGTGGCTCGATCCACTCCAGCCGGAAAAGATCGACCACATGGTTTGGGCCCTCGTCTGCCTGGGAGCCACACTGGCGTCAATCCTGGCATCCCTCTTCCTTTAGTCTCATCGCTTTGGCATAATCGGCGCGCAGGAAGGGCTATGGCGAGCGGTGTGCGTGCATCATTACGAAAGTACCTGAAAGAGACCAGGCGCCCAATCTACTCTATGGCTCTGGTCCTTCCCTTCTTTCTCATTTATCACGTCGGATCTCTGTTTCTCCAATCCACCTATATCAATGGCGCCGATGCCTTGATCATTCGGCTGTTGAGCGCACTTTCCGTGCATTCCATGTTTGCCTCGGCGCTGGTGCTGCTCGGTTGCTTCATCATCTGGCAGGTGCGGACGCGGGCCAGTTGGGACATTAACTCGCGAAAATTACTGCTGCTTTTTGCCGAGAGCCTTTTCTTTGCAGTCCTGCTCTCCTTTATCTTCGCCTACTTCCCAGTGCTGCTCAGCCACGCGAGTGCCGCGGCAGGAAAACCGGGAGGGCTCGAGAAGCTCGTGCTTTATTGCGGCGCAGGCATCTATGAGGAGTTGGTTTTTCGTGGATTCCTGCTCGGGCTGCTGATGCTGGCCGCCACCAGACTGCTCGGCATGAAGAAGACTCCGGCCTCGATATGCGCTGCCCTCCTGGCAGCCCTGCTTTTCTCGCTGTTTCACTACCTGGGCCCGGCAGGAGATCGTTTTTCGTGGGTCACCTTCATGCAGCGCACTTGGGGCGGCCTGTATTTCTCTGTGCTGTTCGTAACGCGCGGCTTTGGTGTGACGGCGGCCTCCCACGCATTTTACGACATGCTCATAGGCCTAACATCTTTGTAAACAACATCTTTTAATCCCTTTGATGTTTTGACTCGATAAGAAGTGGGTGAGAATTGTGCCCTTTGGTTGGCATTGGATTTTGCGCCAATTCGTCCTGAGAATTCCGGCCCTAGCGCGTAGGATTCAAGAATAGCGAGGTAAGCATGACACGTCCCATCTTCACCTATGCTGTGGCTCCTTCACTCCCGAAGGAAATGGAATGCCTGCGGGAAATTGCCTATAACGTTCTTTGGACCTGGGACCATGAACTGTTGGAATTGTTCATGCGCCTGGACAGCGATTTGTGGGAAGCTACGCACCACAATCCCGTCCAGATGATCGGCCGGATCCGCCAGGAAGTGCTGAACACGGCTCTGCGCGATGATGCTTTTATGGCGCAGATGCAACGGGCTTTGGAGCACTGCCGTGAGTATATGAACAGCCGCTCGACCTGGTTCCAGAAAACCTACAACGGCACCGAAAGGCAGCCGATTGCCTACTTTTCCGCCGAGTTCGGCGTGACCGAGTGTATGCCGATTTATTCGGGTGGATTGGGATTGCTTGCTGGAGATCATCTCCGATCCGCGAGCGACCTCGGTGTTCCTCTCGTCGGCGTGGGTCTGCTCTACCAGCAAGGGTATTTCCGCCAATACCTCAACGCCGACGGATGGCAGCAGGAACGCTATCCTGAAAATGATTTCTACACGCTGCCGCTGCACCTCGAGCGCAACCAGCACGGCAACGCGGTGACGATCTCGGTCGAGTATCCCGGCCGGAATGTTCGCGCGCAGGTGTGGCGCGCTCAGGTGGGGCGCGTGCCCCTGTATCTGCTGGATACCAATATCCCTGCCAACAGTCCGGAAGATCAGGACATTACCGACCAGCTGTACGGCGGCGATCGCGAAATGCGGATCAAGCAGGAGATCTTGCTGGGCATCGGCGGTTTTCGCGCGCTGCACGAGGTGGGCCTGGATCCTGTCGTTTGCCACATGAACGAAGGGCATTCGGCATTCATGGCGCTGGAACGATGCCGCCGGCTGATGTCGGAACAGGGCATGTCATTCTCCGAGGCCCGGGAGGCAACAATGGCAGGCACCGTGTTCACAACCCACACCCCTGTCATCGCAGGGAACGACTATTTTTCCCCTGCGCTCGTTGACAAATATTTCAGCAGCTATGCCGCTCGGCTGAATCTGTCGCTGCGCGATTTCCTCGCCCTCGGCCGCCAAAATGCCCACAATGATGCCGAGGACTTCTGCATGACGGTTCTGGCCCTGCGCATGGCCGGCCACAGCAACGGCGTCAGCAAACTGCACGGCCTGATCTCACGTAAGATGTGGCAAAACGTCTGGCCGGGCATCACGATCGATGAGGTTCCGATTACATCGATCACGAATGGAGCGCACGCACCCACCTGGGTGAGCCGGGATATGGCGGGGCTGTTTGCCCGTTATCTGGGCCCGCGCTGGCGTGAGGACCCAGGCGACTATGCGCTCTGGAGTCGCATACACCAGATTCCGGACGAAGAACTCTGGCGCACCCATGAAAGAAGGCGCGAGCGGCTGGTCGCGTTCGCTCGCCTGCGGCTGCGCGCGCAATTGGAAGCGGTCGGCGCGCCACCGGCCGAGGTGGCGCAGGCCGATGAGATCCTCGACCCTGAGGCCCTGACCATCGGCTTTGCCCGCCGGTTCGCAACCTACAAGCGCGCCTCTCTCCTGCTGCGCAATCCTGAACGTCTGATCCGCATCCTGAACGAAAAGGATCGGCCCGTACAGCTCCTCTTCGCAGGCAAAGCGCATCCTCAGGATGCCGCCGGCAAAGAACTCATCCGGGAGATCATCCATTTCTCACGCAGCCCGGAAGTCCGCAGACGCATTGTCTTCCTGGAGGACTACGACATCTCGGTGGGGCGCTACCTGGTCCAAGGAGTGGACGTCTGGCTCAATACACCGCGTCGTCCGCTGGAAGCAAGCGGCACAAGCGGCATGAAAGCCGCACTCAACGGCGCCCTGAATCTCAGCATCCTCGATGGCTGGTGGGATGAAGCTTACAAGCCGGAGATTGGGTGGGCCATCGGCTGCGGGGAAGAATATGGCGATGAGAACTATCAGGACGAGGTGGAATCGAACGCCCTCTACAATCTACTGGAGAAGGAAATTGTGCCGCTGTTCTTTACGCGCGCGGCTAACGGACTGCCTCGAGCCTGGTTGAGCAAGATGAAGACTTCGATGCGCGTCCTGGGACCGCAATTCAATGCCAAACGAATGGTGCGAGAGTACGTAGAGGAATTTTACCTGCCGTCGCAGGAGCGCTACACCGCCCTGGCCAAAGACCGATTCCAGCGCGCGAAGGCCCTCGTCTCATGGAAAGAGCAATTGCGCAGCCGCTGGGGAGACATCAGGATTCTCGAGGTCAAGAGCAACCTGTGCGATAACTTCAAGGTCGGCGATCCACTCCACGTACGTGCGCGGATGCGACTCGGCCAACTGACCCCTGATGACATCTCTGTCGAACTGGTCAGCGGCCCCCTGGATGCCCAAGGCCAGATCACCCAGTCCAGGCTCATTCCGATGGCGCCGAACGGCGGGGCCCATGGCGATGTGCACGAATTCAGCGGCATCATCGAGCCTGCCACCAGCGGCCGGCATGGCTACACCGTGCGCGTGCTGCCCAAGAATCCGGATCTGGTCGCGCCTCACAAGGAGGGTCTGATCTTGTGGAGCTAGCCCCTCCTCTGCTAGGCTATACGGCGAATTAGAAACCACGAAACGCACGAAACACACGAATGGAATTCTCGTGGTTTTCGCGGGTTTCGTGGTTTTGTTTTGGGCGCTGTAAATCCAGGGGCTGGAGAATGGTCTCACGCAATCCTGTCACCTGTGTCATCTTTGACATGGATGGCCTGCTACTCAATACCGAGCCTTTCTACACCAAGGTCTCCGAGCACATCGCGGCCCGGTATGGCAAGGTGTTCGACTGGTCCGTGAAGTCCAGCATGATCGGCAAACGGGCCGAAGATTCGGCGCGGGTTTTCACCCAGGCACTTGGTTTGCCCATGACGCCCGCAGAGTATCTTGTCGCCCGGCAAGAGATGCTCGATGACCTCTTCCCCCAAGCCGAACCGATGCCGGGCGCCGTCCGGCTCACCGAGCATTTGCATCGTCATGGTGTTCTGCAGGCGGTAGCCACAAGTTCCGATCGCAGGCACTTTGCGCTCAAGACCACTCGCCATCGGCAGTGGTTCGGCATTTTCGACTGCATCGTGATCGGCGATGATCCCGGGGTGAAGCGTGGGAAACCAGCACCCGATATTTTCCTGCTGGCGGCAGAGCGCCTTGGAACGCAACCCGCACAATGTCTCGTTTTTGAAGACTCGCCCGTGGGTGTCGAGGCTGCACGAGTCGCCGGCATGGCTGTCATTGCCGTCCCGGATCCAAACTTGAAACCTGAAGTTTTCCATGCGGCTGACTGCATCCTCCGCAGCCTCAACGAATTTGACCCTGCCGCATGGGGCCTTCCCCAATATCGAGAATAAAAGTTCCGGGGCACAAACTATCCTGAGGAGAAAGCTGGCAATGAAAAGCTTCCGAAAAGTGCTCGAGTTCAGCATTCCGTCCCGAATGGGCTTCGTTAACATTACCCCCCAAGTTCAGGCCGCCCTTAAGGAAAGCGGCATCCGCGATGGGCTTTGTCTCGTCAATGCCATGCACATCACAGCCAGCGTCTTTATCAATGACGATGAACGGGGACTGCTGGAGGATTACTCCCGATGGCTGGAACAACTGGCACCATTCGATCCCGGCACCGAGCGTTATCATCACAACCGCACAGGGGAAAACAATGGGGATGCTCATCACAAGCGCCAGATCATGGGTCGCGAGGTGACCGTGGCCGTCACCAATGCTGCACTGGATTTCGGCCCTTGGGAGCAGATCTTTTATGGGGAGTTCGACGGCAAACGCACCAAGCGCGTGCTGATCAAGATTATCGGTGAGTGAAACGCACCAAGATGCGGGATCCATGAAACCGCCTGTGCTGGTTTCATGGGTCCCAAAATGTTTCTTATGAGCCCGCAGCCTGGGATTCCAGCCAACGCTGAGCCTGCAAGGCCGCCATGCAGCCAAAGGCCGAAGCGGTAATCGCCTGGCGATACTCGTGGTCATGAACATCGCCCGCGGCAAAGACCCCCTCCATATTCGTTTCGACGTGGTGGCGGATCACGATATAGCCCTGGGGATTCAGCTCGAGGGCGTCGCCGAGGAATTTCGTGTTCGGGCTGTGCCCGATGCCCATGAAAACCCCATCGATACGCTCAACCCTTTCCGCGCCGGTCTGATGGTTTTTGACGCGCACGGCTTCGATTGCCTCGGTTCCCAGATACCCAGTCAACGACGTGTTCCATAGGAAGGAGATCTTTGGGTTGGCGCGCGCGCGCTCTTCCATGATCCTACTGGCGCGGAGCTTGTCGCGCCGGTGCACAACCGTCACCCTGGCTGCATGATGCGCCAGGGTGAGCGCCTCCTCCATCGCCGTGTCGCCTCCGCCTACCACCATGACCTCTTTGCCGCGGAAGAAAAAACCATCACAAACCGCGCACGCCGACAGCCCCCGGTTGCGATACTTCATCTCGTCCGGCAGATGAAGCCAGTTAGCCGCAGCGCCAGTGGCGATGATTACGGTGCTCGCCGTGTGCCATTCCGTGCCGATACGAAGGCGGAATGGGCCGCCCGGCAAAAAATGAACCTCTTCCACATCCTTCTCGATGATCTCAGTCCCAAAGCGCTCCGCCTGCTTGCGCATCCGCTCCATTAACTCCGGGCCGGTGACGCCGGCAGGAAAGCCCGGGAAGTTCTCGACCTCGCTCGTAAACATGAGCTGCCCGCCCGGCAGCTGGAGGCCTTTGGGTTCCGAAGCGATGAGCAAAGGCGACAAACTGGCGCGCGCGGCATAAATCGACGCGGTGTAGCCGGCCGGTCCGGAACCTACAACGATCAACTTTCGCATAATCCTCCGGTGGCTTACTTCGTGGCCTGCACCGCCAGATAGTTCTGCAACCCCATCCCCTTGATCATATCCAACTGCGCCTCCAGGCCGTTGACGTGATCTTCTTCGTCCTTCAGCAGCTTTTTGAGCAGTTCGGCGGTGCCATTGTCCTTGGCTGCGATCGCGACCTCGATCAGCTTGTTGTACATCGCAACCGCCTGCAACTCGAGACGCAGATCATTGTTGATGATCTCCGGCACAGTCGGACCGATATTGATTTTCTGGTACTTGCTCATGTTCGGTGTGCCCTCGAGGAAGAGAAAGCGTTCGATGAGCATCTCGGCATGCTTCATCTCATCGATCGATTCTTTCTTGATGAAGGCGGCAAGTTTATCGAATCCCCAGTTTTCACACATTTCCGAGTGCAGAATGTACTGGTTGATCGCCGTCAATTCCTCACTCAGCGCTTCATTCAGGGCTTCCAGGACTTTTGCATTTCCTTTCATTATCTGTCTCCTTATGAAAACGGTTCTGTAACTCATCTATTTATACAAGACTTGGCCAAATGGCAATGGCTTTGCGACGATTCTTATGTTCTTGCCGCGGCCACGGTTCTTGTCCTCTCTCTGCGGTTTGCGGAGGAGTTTGACATAGGCAAACGCCGGTCCATCCCTTACAATGGCCTTCGTCCGATTTCACGAGGCGTGTGCTATGTCGAATGTTCATGCTGTAATCATGGCCGGAGGGCGGGGCGAACGCTTCTGGCCACTCAGCACGGATCGAATCCCCAAGCCGTTTATTCCTCTCCTTGGCTCAAGAACTCTCATTCAGCAGACCGTCGACAGGCTCTTGCCTTTGCTTCCTCTCGAGAGGATGCTGATCTCGATCGGGGAGGCACACCGGAGGATCGCAGGCGAGCAATTGCCCGAAATACCGCCCGAAAATTTCATCGTCGAGCCGGTGGGGCGTGACACGGCGCCGTGCCTGGGGTATTGCGCCCTGCACATTGAACGACGCGACCCGGACGGAATGATGCTGGCTGTTCCCGCGGATCATTATGTCGCGGATGCGGCGGCCTACCGCCAAACTCTGGAAAAAGGCTTCGCCGCTCTCCCCGGGACGACCGGTGTCGTATTCGGCATCCAGCCGGCCAGGCCGGAGACCGGCTACGGTTATATCCAAACGCAGCCAGCAGAGTCGCCCGGCGAAGCCTTATCGGTCCTTCGATTTGTGGAGAAGCCGGATGCCGTGCGTGCCCGCGAGTACATGGCGGTGGGCGACTATTATTGGAACAGCGGCATCTTTCTCTGGCGCAATCGCACCCTGCTCGACCTCCTGCAGCAGCATATGCCTGCGCTCAGCCGGGGATTGGATGTTCTCCGACCCATGATAGGATGCGCAGGAACAGAGCCTGAACTCCACCGGGCCTTTGCGGCCCTGCCACGCATCTCGATCGACTTTGGCGTGATGGAAAAAACCTCGGGCCTGCGCCTGGTGCCGGCGAAGTTCGGGTGGGATGACATCGGCAATTGGGGTGCCCTGGAACGGGCGCTATCTCATGATGCCGGCGGAAACGTCGCCATCGGCCCAGTTCTTGCAGTTGAGGCCGGTAATTGCGTCTCCTATTCGGATGCAGGCACTGTTGCAGTCTTCGGAGTTTCCAACCTGATTGTCGTCCAGGCCCATGGCAAAGTCCTTGTTTGCCCCAAGGAAAGAGCCTCGGACCTGAAACGACTCATCGCTAAAGTCAGTCCTGAGTGATAGTGGTGAAGCATGGGAAGCTAGGGCCATGAACCGTTCCCCATCGATCAGAAACTTGCCGTTCAGGAATTTGCCGCGTCAACCGGAGTTGTTCCTGAAGTATGTTGATGGCTCGCCGGAGCATCAGAGTTTCTATCGGTGCCGGCCCACTCATGCAGCATTGACCGATACGGCAGATCAGGTTCGCCGCGCATCGTTTCCCAGGCAGGAGATGGCCGGAATCCTCAAGAGGCAGAACGAGGAGCTCGGTAGCTCGGATGCCGTGCAGCGGGCCATTGAAGATCTGGAAAAACCGGATAGTGTCGCCGTTCTAACGGGCCAGCAAGTGGGACTCTTCACCGGGCCCATCCTTACGATCTACAAGGCTCTCACCGCTCTGCGCCTGAGCGCGGAATTGCGGAGCCATGGATTCAACTCGGTTCCCATTTTCTGGATGGCATCGGACGACCACGACCTGGCAGAGATCACGCGCCTGACGATGCAAGGGCCGGGCCCGGAATTCCACGCGTTTGATGCCAGAGAGATGCTTTTTGGTGTCAAAGAACTGTCTTATCGTCCGGTTGGAGCCATCAGGCTTCCGGAAACCATCCAGAATGTAGTCGCCGAGTATTTTGCATCCTTCCCTGGAGACTGGAATGCTGAACTCAGAGCCCAGGTGGCTTGGGCTTGCCAACCAGGAGCCACTTTTGCCGAGGCGTTTGGCCGCTTGATGGCGCGGCTCTTCCGAGATCGTGGTTTGATTCTTTTTGACCCGCGGGCGCCGGCCGCAAAAAAGCTCTTTGCAGGAGTCATTCATAAGGCGTTGATGGAAGCCCGGATGCTGCGCACGCGACTGGCGGAGCGCGGCCAGGCACTGAAAGAGATGGGCCTGGGACCGCAGGTGGCTGTGCTTCCCCGCTCTACTCTCGTTTTCCTCGAGGATGAAGGGGAGCGCCGGCTCCTGCTCACAGGAGATCACGATTTCTTTTTCAAAGAAACAGGTAGGCATTACACGCTGGAGGAACTGCTGGATCTCACCGTAGCTGAGCCAGAGCGCTTCAGCCCGAACGTGCTCCTGCGCCCGGTGGTGCAGGACCATCTTTTCCCGACGGTCGCCTATGTCGGCGGTCCTGCAGAGGTCTCCTATTTCGCGCAGATCGAGCCCCTCTATCGATTTTTTAGCCGGCTTATGCCCGCGGTCTGGCCGCGGAGCAGCTTTACGGTCCTCGATCCGGAGACAACTTCGATCATGGAACGCTATGACTTGAGTCTGGAGGATTGCTTCCAGGGGAAGCACAAAGTGATCCGGCAGATCTTGCGCGCCCAGCCTGCTCGTTTTGAAGTTCTGCTTGCCGAACTGAGCCGGGAAGTGGATCAGGGCATTGCGGAACTCAGGCCGTCCTTAGTATCAGCAGAGGCTTCCCTTGGCCCGGCTGCCGACACCGTCCGGCGCAAACTCCTTCATCGTGTTGCCTCGCTGCAGACGAAATTCGTCAATTTTGAAATGCGCCGGAACAGCCTCCTGCACAGAGAGGTGTCCCAGGCGCTGAACAGCTGCTATCCGCGCAGCAACCTGCAGGAGCGCGAACTCGGGGCATACGGCCTGCTCAGCCGGTTGGGCCCCTCGCTGCTCGACACGCTGTTCGAATCCGTCGACACCCAGGCTTTCACACACCGAATCGTGAGCCTCTAGGAGCCCGTCCGAGAATTAGGAGGGGTCGCGCGCATGGGGCTTGCGGGGCGAGCTCAAGGCGCGAGGAGGAGGCGATGTCGGTGCACATCGTTGACGACGAGCAACGCGGAGATCGCCCCGCAACCCCCATGCGCCCT
>JBGQNR010000221.1:0-10761 GCA_041501225.1 Acidobacteriota bacterium | reverse complement strand
GCCCACGTAAAACAGCTCTGAAGGGGCGGCGCAGGCTGCTTCGCCCTTTCAGGGCTCTATCGTGCACTGCCGTTGTTCCCAGGGCTCACGCCCTGGGCTTTGTTGCTGCGCCCCTTCAGGGCTCCGTCTCGTAACCATCCGAACACTCGCATGATCCAACACCATTTAAGTTTCTCTACCTCGCCCGGGCAGCATAGCTTTTTCGAGTCTCACCGCCAGAGGCGGTGGTTTACCTTAACCAAATCAATCGTCGGCACCAGGAAGAAATCTATCGACACCAACTGCTTGATGTGGTTGCCGAGGAAAGCACGCCAGGATTGAGAGGGCGGGACGGCGGACACCGTGATCGACGGCACGATCGCGCCTTTGTACGGCCCGCGCGTCGAGCCGGTAACGACCGACGCTCCCATCAAGACGACGAAGCTGTTGGTCTCGCCCGACGAGGGGACGGCGTAGCAGAGTGGGCAGTGGGCGGGCGTCAGATGTCGAGGAAATCCCTCAGCGCAGCGGTCACTTTCTCGACGAGGGCCTCGGGAAGCATCCCCAATTCCCTATGAAAGAGCGAGTTGTCCCAGGCCAGGATCTGGTCCACAAGGATCTCGCTATCCCGCTGCAAACCGCACGTCCCTTTGGGAATGCGCACTCGCAGCGGGAATGCATCTTGTTGTGCGATCTTGGTGGTCAGCGGCAGGACCACGGTGCTTTCCAGTCCTGCCTCGGCGAATTCCGAAGGCTGGATAGCCAGGCATGGGCGCTGCTTCCCGGGCTTTGTCCCGACCCGCGGTTCCAGATCGACGATGTAGAGATGCCAGCGGCGGGGAACCAAGGTCAGATCCTCTTCAGCCTGGAGTGCGCCTGAAACTCGGCGTTCACTTCCCGGCTCGTTGGGGCCACGAGGGAGGCCGCGCGCTTCCAGCGCCGGATTCGTTCGCGGCGCTCGGCTTCCCTTTCCAGCAGGTCGATTCCAGCTCTCAGGACGTCAACCTTGTGCTTGATCCCGAGCCGCCGCTTGAGGCTCTCGATCCGGCGCTCGTCCTCTTCCTGGATCATCAAGGGTTTGCCCATATAAACCTCCAAATATACACGAAAGTATATCACTCGGATTGGATCCGGCAAAGCAGAGAACAAACATGCGAGTGCGATTGAAAACACTAATGGCAGGGCCGGAGGGCGTTTCCCTGCCGGAATCGGTGGTTGAAGTCTCCCTCGAGGAAAACCGGTGACAGGGCCGCCTAAACCATAAAATTGGTGCGGCATCACCAATTTCCCCCAATTTCCCGTGCAACATCAGGACAAGCGCACAATTGGGAAAACGCCTGTGTGGATCCCTGTTCTGTACTTTTGAGCACATAAACGGCTGGTTGTCGGATTTTTCGTGTTAAATTCCGCGATATATTGGAGCGAGCCAGTGGAGAAAGAACTGACAGATTTGCTGCAGCAATTTCGAGACGAACTCGAAAGGGATCTGGGCAGCAATCTCGAACGGCTCGTCCTTTATGGGTCACGAGCAAGAGGCGATGAGATGCCGGATTCCGATGCCGATGTGCTGGTTGTATTGATGGATGCGAGCCATGGTATCCGGCAAAAGGATTGTGGAATGAAAAAGGTCACAACCAAAAACTACATGAAGGAGAAATGTTATCCACGGGTCGTCCGCGTGGTTTCGGAGATTCTTGCGGAGAAGGATGTCGTGACTCCGATCGAGGTTTTTGTACGGCTTGACCTGCTGAAACCTTCCATGGTTGAAGAGTGGCGCTTTAACAGAATCCCTTCCCTTGAAAAGGCAATTCAATGCAACCTTTCCAATGCGTGCAGAATACTCCGGGTGCTCCGGTTGCACTCTCTGGCGCGGGGACTGAAGCCCTCACGAACCGACTACAGGAAATGGGGTAAAGGTCGCAGGATCCCCCTGCGATTTTCCAAGTTCGGAGATCCCAATCTGGAGGCGGCCTACTCGACCCATTACCTGAGTTCGCGCCTCGCGAATGCCAAGGCGAGGCCGGACGGATTCGCAACCAGTCCGGCAGGATCAGGACCTGTCGTTCCGAATGACACAGCCGACTCTGCTCGCAGGGCGATCCAGGACGAGGAACGCGCGGGCATCCCATCAGTCTCGGAAATGAAACCGTAATAATCTCGAAAGGTGATCCCATGAAAGATTCCCTGAACAGCATTTCGTTGAAAGCCTTTTTTAAGGAGGCCGAGAAGCGTTTGGGAGCGCTGCGGACGTTTCTCCCGCTGATGCGGAGAAGCATATGGAATGGGGCATCGCAATTGCGATGAAACGCGTCAATGCCATCGCTGACGGCACTCATCGCGGCTGTCCCTACTGAAAACTCTGTCCGAAGGAATAAAGCCACGATAGTCAGCCTTGGGCTCGCCTCTATCATTCTGGGCTGGCGTTTTCGAGGCCCGCACCCTACGAAGGGAAGATAATCGATCCTTTGAGATCCCGCCGGTGCGCGCAGTGCTCCGCTCGAAGAACTGGACGCTTATCTGGAGCTTGACGGCGTAGCATCAGGCTGCGCGTCGCTCATCGCGACGATGAAGGCCTTACGACGCCATGCGATGCCTGTCTCTGGTTTAATAATGACGAGGGCCGAGCGCCAATCAGGCCAGAGACGCGAGAGCAAAATCCAGAGAAAGCGGTCTGAGGCATGAAGCTTGGGCCGGCTTGGAACCGAGCGATGCATGACACTAATCGGATGTCGTAGCGCGAGGATCTCGGCCTGGAGCGCGAGGCGTGTTCGGAAGCCGGAAAGGATGGCTGAAAGCAGCGCGATCACAACTTTATGCATGAACCGGGAGGCTATCAGGCTGATTCTGCAAATGCAATATTTTCAAGCTGGACGAAGTTTTTGGTAGGCACAACTCGACGCCGGAATCCAGGCCCTCGCGGTTTTCAATGGCACAGGCAGGCTCATCAACCGCGAGGTGATCCCCCGGGCGATGGACGTCCTCGACAACCTCACGAATGCCGCAGCATCGCTCGACCAGGCCATCAAGGCCACGGACAGGTCGGTGAACGTGGACCTTCTGCCAGAGTCAAAGCGGCTGCTCTCGACCACATCGGACACGATCGCTGCCGGGAAGAAATCGGCCGATGCGGCCTCCGATCAAATCGTTCAGACAGGCAACGATATCCACGCAATTCTCGCCGATCCGACCTTGAAATCGATACTTGCCGACACAAACAGCATCGCGGCCCATGCCGATGGCGTTGCTGCAAATCTCGAGGAGGCATCCAAGCAGATGCCCCTGATCGCGGACGATATCGAGCGCATCGCCGCGACCAGTTCTCGATATCGCAAATTGGTGCTTTTAACCCAAATCCTGTCCGCCCTCGCGCGGGCATTCTTTTAAGGAGATCATACGGGGGTGATGAGTTATCAAACCCTACGGAAGTTGTGATGATTCTGAGCAAAATGGGAAATAAATCAATTCCGGTGAAAACGCGGCAACTGAAGCGCTTCCATTTTCGACAGCTGTTCCTTCCACTGGCGCGACATCATCAGAGTACGTGCGATCATGCTTTCTTGGCGCACCTCCGGGCCCTGATCGCGACTAGGTTGCGTGTTAGCTAATATGCGCAGTGCCTCGACGCCATCCATCCCATTTTGCTCGGCCAGGCGTACAGCTTTGACCACGCCGTCGACGGCTGCCTTGCGTGACAACAGACCATCCACGGTGTGCGACGCATCCGGGCCGAGTACAGTGCCGTCTTCCAGCACTACGACATCGAGCGCGGCGGAGATGATCTCCGCCGATTGCAGGGCTTGAGGCATGCTGGATGATCCTCCTGGCGATCCCCGCTCCTTCGCCCTGGATTCGCTTACCAAAAGTCCGGGTGCCACCAGCATCCGGTCACCGGCGGCGAGCACCACCGGACCATCGGCTGACGCTGAGCTTGCCCCTCGTTGCACCAGGGCTTGCCGGGGGCCTGGGAGAGGCAGCGTCATTGAGCTTCCACCGCCCGGCACGCCGCGCATCAGGCTATCGCTGGACGAGTCGTACACAAACGATTTCTCAGCAGATGATCCCATCCACCGGATCGTAACCGAAACAATCGCCTGCCCGGATGCGTTCGTGAGTAGCAGGGCATATGGCTTGTAATCCTGGTTCCGCGGAATCTCAAATATCCTGGCGAAATTGTCTTCCGAGGCCGCATCGATGTAGGACAGAAAGACTCGCGTATTCTCGCCCGCGGGATCGATCCTGCTCACGCGTGAATTCTGTGCCAAGGCCAAAGTCCAAAACGCGACTGCCACTATCGCCATGAATGTGCCGATTCGCATGCAGTATCGAACCATAATGACCTCCTGTCTGCGGTATACCGGCGTATCCTGCGTCTGAGACTGGGGATTCTCGTCTGAGCCGACTTGAACCTCCGCGCCGACGAAATACCGCTGCCCATATTTGCGTCCGTCCCGGCGAGCTGACACCGCTCCACGCTCGCATGGTATGGCAGGCATCAAACCTGCCACAGACTGCCCTTGGTGATTCATAGGAATAGCATTTCGCCCAAGAATAGCACTGGCTGGGGCGCGGAGTCGAGCGGATCTCTCATCTGCCCGGGCGTGTGGGCAAGTCACCGCGCTTCAGATTCAAGCCCGCGTTTGTCGCAGCCCAGCGCTTAAGCTGCGCCAGCCCCACATGCCGATGGAATCGCGGCCAACCATGAGCAGGCATCAAAACAGCTGCCCTGATCGCCGCCGACAAAGAGCGCATTGCGGCAGCCGGCTCTCGATATCGCAGTTTGGTGCTTTTAACTCAAATCCTGTCCGCCCTCGCGCGGGCATTTTTCTAAGGAGAGAATATGATTAATCTGTTGAAACGCATTGGTGGCGCCCTGAAGGATGCCGTGGTTCAGATGTTCGGTCTCCAGGCAGTTTTCGGCCCCGGAACCGGAGAAACCAAGAAGGCAGCCATCATGGACTTCCTGAAAAACGCGATCGAAGTGAGCGAGCTGGCGCTCGGCAGGGACATTGTCGATGAAGCGGAATTCGTGGCCGGGCTGGATCAGGCGGCGGAAGGGATTCTGCGTGCGCTCAAGGCTACGAATCTGTGGCAAAAATCATTCGGCAAGAGTGCCTGATATTCCAAGTCTGCGTCCGCGACTTATGCTGAACTTTCCGTCGTTCTCTCTCGTATAATTACCCATGACCATACCTGGATCAACTCACGCCTGCCGGTCGCACCGAATAGGATTCTGGGAGACAAAATGAGAACTCAAGCGAGCAAGCCGCTCCGGCTGTGGCCCGGCGTGCTCATCGTGATACTGCAGTGGTTGCTTAGGTTTGGTGTCCCTGTCGTCGTGCCCGAAGCCAAGCCCTTTGGAATGCTTGCGGGATTCGCCGGCGGGTTGGCCATAGTCCTGTGGTGGTTGTTCCTTAGCAGGGCGCCTTGGTCCGAGCGCTTGGGCGCCATCATCTTGATGATCGTCGCGCTGTTCGCGACATCGCGCATCGTCCACGAGTCGATAGCGACCGGGGCGATGGGGATGTTGTTACTCTTGTTAGCGATCCCGGTCTTGAGTCTCGCCCTCGTCGCGTGGGCGGTGGCCAGCAGTCGCCTTTCGGTGGGACCTCGGCGTGCGGCTATGGTCGCAACGATCCTGCTCGCGTGTGGAGTGTGGACGCTCGTCCGGACAGGTGGCGTCACCGGCACCTTCAGTAGCGACTTGAAATGGCGGTGGGCGAAGACACCAGAGGAACGGCTCCTGGCGCAATCCGACAACGGGCCGGCGTCTCTCCCGCCGGTTCAGCCAGTACCGAAGACTCCCGAGAAACCGCCGGTGGCCCAATCAGGCAGCGAGCCGGCGGCGCTCCCGTTGGCTCCCGCAGGACCGGAGACAGGAGTCGACTGGCCCGGCTTTCGCGGACCCCATCGCGACGACATCATCCCCGGCGTGCGGATCAAAACCGACTGGACTGCATCGCCGCCGGTCGCGCTATGGCGCCGGCCGATCGGACCGGGTTGGTCGTCGTTCGCGCTCCGCGGCGGCCTCTTCTACACCCAAGAGCAGCGCGGTCCCGACGAGATCGTCGCCTGCTACAAACTGACCACTGGCGAGCCGGTGTGGGCACACCGCGACCCGGCCCGGTTCTGGGAATCGAATGGCGGTGCGGGTCCGCGCGGGACGCCGACCCTCAGCAACGGACGCGTATATACATTTGGCGCCACCGGAATCCTGAACGCGCTGAACGCCCGTGACGGCGCCGTCGTGTGGTCCCACAACGCCGCGTCCGACACCGGCATCAAGGTTCCGCAGTGGGGCTTGGCGAGCTCGCCCCTGGTGGTCGATGACGTCGTCATCGTGTATGCCGGCAAGCTGGCTGCCTACGACATCGAAACCGGCCATCTACGCTGGTTGGGCCAGGCAGGCGGGGTGAGCTGCAGCTCGCCACAACTTTTGACGATCGGCGGAGTCGCCCAAGTCTTGATGTTAACCGGTAAGGGCACAACCAGCGTCGCGTCCGCAGACGGCACGCTGCTCTGGCAAGACCCGTGGGGTCCCAGCATCGTGCAGCCCGCCCAGACTACGGACGGCGACCTCCTGATCGGCGCCATGAACGCGGCCGGAGGAATCGGCATGCGCCGCCTCGCGGTCGCACGTGGACCCGGCGGATGGACGGTCCAGGAGCGCTGGACCTCGAACGGGCTGAAGCCCTACTTCAACGACTTCGTCGTTCACAATGGCCACGCCTTCGGCTTCGACGGCAGCATCCTCGCGTGCATCGACCTTATGGATGGCACACGCAAGTGGAAGGGCGGACGCTACGGCAACGGCCAGCTCGTGCTGCTGCCCGATCAGGACTTGCTGCTGGTGCTGTCGGAAGAGGGTGAGCTGGCGCTGGTCGGGGCGATCCCCAATCGGTTCTCGGAGCTCGCGCGTTTCCCGGCGATCGAGGGCAAGACCTGGAACCACCCGGTGCTGGCCGGCGACGTCCTATTGGTCCGCAACGGCCAGGAGATGGCCGCATTCCGGCTTTCCGTCACAGGCCGCTGAGGGGTATTTCGCGGCAACCGCCGCGAACGGCCCTGGACTCGACATACTGTTCTCAGTCCTCTTCAGAAATCGTCAAGTCTGGGCCGTCCTCTGCAGGACCCAGATCGGGCCCCACTTGGCCTGAACGCCGGCTTCCCGGCATGTCGGCGGACACGGCTCCGGTTGCAGCACCGCAATGATGCTGAGCTGAACTTGTCGCGCTGCTTAGCGTGGACTAACGGCCCGTAAAGGTCCTCTCCGGTACGGCGACACAACCAATGACGTTGGCTGCGCTTCGCGTGGATAAAATTCCCAGGTCTTCCTCTCTGAGCTGTGCTCATACTCTTTACCTCCTTAGCGGGCGATTGAATCAAGGGTGCATGGCGCGCTACGATCGCCATTCCCCCGCTGCGCTGGCCTGCTCCTTCCATCCTTGAACGAAAGATGCGGAAACAGGTCGAGATGGCGTACCGGGCGGAGCGGAACACGAGCGCCATGCGTTACGCCTCGCCGGTGGGCACGGGCTCTTTCTCAGCCTCGCCTGAGTCGCGCCCGAATCGGCCGTGGCCCCTATGGCGCCTCGGTCCCCAATGCCGTCCACCCCATGACTTGAAGAGGATGTGGGAAAGCAGCACCACCCCCCACGCGTGCCAGTAATCAATCCTCGGCAGACTGAAAATGTCCGGCATGATCCAGTTCCAGAGCAGCATCACGATCAGTCCGTAAAGGAACGTGAAGCCCGCCGCCACCGTGAATATGCCCAACATGATGAGGATCTTGAGCGGAAGCCGCAATTCCCTGAATTTTTTAAACATACGTACCTCCCTGCCCCTCGGGCGATCAATCTTCCAGATATTCCTCGAGCGCCGCGCGGAGCCGTTTGATCGCGTAGCGCTTGCGTCCCATGAGCGTGTTGATGGACGTGCCGGTCGCATTTGCCATGGCCTCGAAGGTCTCACCGCGGAACACGTTCCGCTCGATGACCTCGCGCTCAGGCGCAGGAAGCTCCCCGAGCGCAAGTTCGAGCTCGTGCTCGAGCGCCGCGCGCCAGAGGGATTCGAGCGGCGAGAGCTCGCGCTCGTCGATCACCTCGTCGAGCAGTCTTTCGGACGGTGATGCGTTGATCCCCTTGCGCCGCTCCTTCCTGCGATACCAGTCCGTGATCCGATTCTTGAGCGCGGTGAAGAGCCACGCGGCCACGTTGTGGATGGGCTCCATGCTATCGAGGGAGCGCAGCGCGTTGAAGAACACGTCGTGGAGGATATCTTCGGCCTCCTCCCGGTTCACGTGGCGCTCGGCGTAGCGGAGCATGTGTTCCCGCTCCGCCCGGTACGCCTTCTCGAACTGTTTTCGCATCTTTCGTTGCCCTTCGGTATGATTGACGCGGCCAACGCGTTTCTAGTATGGGAATGCTGCGTCACTCCGCGAATGGTGTTTCCGAGGGATGGTACTCCGCAAATCGGGTCCGTGCCAGGATCGGTCGCCATGGCTTCTGCGTGCCTGCGCCTGAATGCCGGCAAAGGCTGCCGCCCGCAAATTCCCAATCCGGTGGCCTGTAACAGCGGAATCGATGGTAGGTCAGGCGCGGAATGGAAGCGCTGAAAGCGCGGCACAGGAAAGCCCAGGGCTCGTGGCCGGAGTTCCATTGCTATCAATTCAATTGTTACATGCCTCTGGTGTGGCGAATCTTCAGAGTCGATGTTGCTGCACCGGCCCGCTTATCTTTCTCGTCAACCAATCCAAGGCGCACGTTGTATACCTGGTAGAAGTGGAAGTCACGGGCCGGCGGAGAAACACCGGTTCACTGAATGGCATACGGAAAGGAGCCTGTCTCATGCTAAACAACTTATTCATGAACGGATTTGTGATCGTGATTGCGGCAATCGTCATCGGCCTGGTCCTCATAATCTTGATGATGCTCCAGCGCAAAGCGCGGCAGGGAGGTTATGCCAAACTCGGCGCCTATCTGCGCGCCGCACCGCGTTCCGACGCGGAGAAGCGGGACGCCGTTGATCTCGCCCTCAAGGGTCTGGTCATCTGTCTGCTCGGCCTTATCTTGCCTCCATTCCTGCTCATCGGGCTCATTCCGTTCTTCTACGGCGCGCGAAAGGTGGCCTACGCGTCGATGGGGCTCGGGCTCGTTGATGACGGCGATCAGCCGCAAGCATGAATGCAAGCGCTTCTGAGGATCGGTACGACATGAAGGAAGGCCGGACCACGGCTTGGGCGCCGGAGATGGGGGTTGCAGGTGCGGCGGTACGCGCCGTTCGCCTGGGCGATCGTGAAGCATATGGCCGACTGGTGGAATTGTACCAGCGTCGGGTCTTCGGTCTTGCCCTAATGATGGTGCGACATCGTTCGGGAGCCGAGGAAGTGACGCAAGATACCTTCCTTCGCGCTTTCACGCACCTGGATCAATACGATGAGCATCGTCCGTTCTACCCGTGGATCGCGACCATTGCGGTTCGGTTGGCACAGAACTGGCTGAGGCGCCACGCACGCGTCAGGATGCACGAACCGACTGGGCTCGAGCCGATGGACGAGCCTGCCACAACTACCGATCTGCTTGATGAGCTCATCACCGACGAGCGCGGCCGGCATCTGTGGCGATCTGTGGCAGGGCTCCCTTCCGGTGAGCGCACGGCTGTCATCCTCTACTATCGCGATGAAATGAAGGTCCGTGACATAGCTCGTGCGCTCGGCGTTACGAGCGGCACAGTGAAAACGCTACTGTTTCGCGCACGGCAGCGGCTGCGCCGAGCCTTGGATGACGCCGGCGCAATACATCAGGAGGAATCCACATGACGTGCAAACAGGTTCTCGCGCTAATGAATGCGCTGCCTCTCGCAGAATATCCACCGGCTCTACTCGAGGCCGCGGAACGCCACGCGCGCAATTGCAGCAAGTGCAAACCTGTCGTGACATCATCGAAGGCACTGGACCTTCAGTTGTCCCGGCTGCCTGAGCCGGCGCTGCCCGCAGGACTCGAAGCCGCCATTCTCAAGCGCATAGCACTCCAAGAACGCGCCGTTGCGCCCCTCTCTGGGTCTGATACCGTATCGGCGGCGAAAAACCAGGAGCGCTTTTCGTTGGCAGCAGCACTAACGGGACTTGCCGCTAGCCTCGGTATACTTGCGTACTGGTTGGTTGACGGACGTGCTCCGCTTGATCTCACCTCGTCAAGGATCGGCGGAGCGACGATTGACATCATCCAGAGGCCAGAAGCATTTCCGGCCTTCCTGGTCCTGGCAATCGGTCTGCTCATCTACGTCACTGGTCTTATCGTGCCGCTCTTCGGTCCAGGCAGCGTCAGCCGGAACGGGGCTCGGAATGAATGATCGAGTTGCGAGTTATCAAAAGCTCGGGCCCTTACATGCCGCCAAAAGGGAATTCAAGACTATTGGCAGTGTGGTTTGCCAAAACCCAATACAACAGAATTGGATCGGTTCCCGCCGGTTTAGAGGCCAGCAACATCGGAAATCTCCAGTATTCGGAATAGGTCAAACGATTCTATATGAGGCGGCGGACACCTCGGTTGAGCAAAAGACTGAAGCGTAAATGGTGATTTCCGCGATCCAAACCGGCAGATTATGCAGCCCGGCGTTCGTAGTGGTGGTGCAGTCCTCCAACCTCAGGTACCTCAATCACCAGCCCAAGGTTGGCATTTTGGATGGCTCGCGGCGTCGGTGCGTCCTTCTCCAGCGACAAATGCGTCCGGAAATTATGATAATAGCGAAAATAGCGCGTTAACGTTCGACGAAGATGGATTTCTC
>JBGQNR010000220.1:0-10879 GCA_041501225.1 Acidobacteriota bacterium | reverse complement strand
TGCCCTCCCGGGGCAATACAATGCTGTGGAAAGCTCCGCACCCAAAAATCAGGTGCGGAACAACTATAAGGGGCGGGGCAGGCTGCTTCGCCCTTTCAGGGCTCTGTCTCGTGACCATACCCTTCAGGGCTCCGTCTCGTAACCATCCGAACACTCGCATGATCCAACGCCACTTTAATCGCCGGGGCAGCAGAGCTTTTTCGAGTCTCACCTCCAGAGGTGGTTTACCCTGACCGAATCAGGAGGGCGGGTTTTCGAAGTCGCCTCCGGCGTTTGCAGATCCACCTTGATGCTGGCACAAAGCAATGGATGCGGATCTCAGTTCCAGCTCGCCCGCAGGACCGGCGCCTCGCTCTCGACGCTGCGCTCGCGAACCAGTGTCCAAAGCACGGCAGTGCCAATGAGGTCAAGTACGCCGAGGCAGACGAAGAACGGCGTATAGCCGATCGTGGAAACCAGAGCCCCAATCAACAGGGAAAAGATGAGCACCCCCGCGTTGCCAAAAGTGCCGGCCATTCCGGCGGCCGTTGCAACCTCATTTTTCTTGAACAGATCCGACGCCATCGTGATCACCGTCACCGACAGAGTCTGATGTGCAAAACCGGCAAGGCTGAGGAGAGCGATCGCCGTATAAGGGCTCTCGGCAAACCCGACAAATCCCACCCCCAACATCAGGCAGGCGCCCGAGGTGAAGGCACAGCGGCGAGCGTTGATCAGGCTGACGTTGCCGTATTTCTGAAGCGCCATGGTGATCAAACCACCGGACAGGCAGCCGAAATCCGCAGCAAGGAAAGGCATCCAGGCAAAGAGCGCAATCTGCTTCAGATCCATATGACGGACGGTGCTCAGGTACAGCGGCAGCCACATCGTGAGAGTGCCCCACGTCGGATCGGCGAGAAAACGCGGCAGGGCGATTCCCCAGAAATTGCGCTGCCGGAGGATCTTCACGATCGATGGGCGCATCCCGTCGCTCCGCAGGAACTTCTCCTGACCGGAGGAAATGTAATGACTCTCCTCATCAGAAAGCGCGGCGTGCTTGTCGGGCGATTGGTAGAACATCAGCCACAGGGCAACCCAAACCAAGCCCAGCGCGCCCGTGATCACGAACGCGGTCTGCCAGTTGTAGTGCAGGATGGCCCATACCACAAGTGGAGGAGCGACCATGGAGCCAACGGAAGCTCCTATATTGAAGATGCCGCCGGCGATTCCCCGCTCCTGCGCAGGAAACCACTCGGCAGTCGCCTTCATGCCCGCCGGATTGGCCGAGCCCTCGCTGAACCCCAGGAGGCCCCGGAGCCATGCTAATGCCTGCCAGGAATTGGCCAATCCATGCGCCATGTTCGCCAGCGACCATGCTACAGCGAAGATGGCGAAACCGAGCTTGAGGCCGAGCACGTCCAGGACATAGCCGCAGATCGGCTGGGCCATGATGGCTATCTGGAATCCTCCGACAATCCACGAGTATTGCCGCGTCGTAATGCGCAGGGCCACCAGCATGGTAGGCGCGGCAACCGCAAGCGTGCTGCGCGTCAGGTAGTTGACGATCGAGCCCAGCATGATCAGCCCGATCATCCACCAGCGGAGCCCTCGGATCTTGAGCATGAATGTGTTCCCTGCACGGCCGTGAGGTCAGGCGCGTTCCCAGCCCTATGCTTGCTCGCTTTTGCGTGCGCTCTCAAAATCGCCGGGCAAGTAAGCCACCATCGCTATTCGGTCTTTATAAGAGTTTGTCGGGAGGGATACAAGGGGAAATTGATAATCTGCGCATCCTCTTGCAATGAAAGGTGATTGGCAATATAAGGAGGAAATCGTGGCAAGGCAAACTCCAGTTTTAAACACTCGCCTGGCAGCATTCGACCAAGGTATCCGGAAATCTCGTTTTTGCATATAATCGTGTTTATGATCGGCCATCGGGTCTGTGCCCGACAAGATTCACATAACACCCCCATATCGGATGCAGGATTCGTACCTGACTATCCGAGGGATATGGCAAAGCTGCTTGATGGGCGTTTCACGATGCCTGTGTTTCTGGTTCGTGCATACGTAGCGCGTGTTTCTATGCGCGCGCTTCGCAAACGAGGGGGAAGCATGAAGAAGGTACTCGTCACCATTCTGATGTTGGCGGCGGCCGCCTTCGGGCAGCAGCGCCAGCTTTCCTTAGCCGGCCTCACGAAAGGCCAGGCCGTCAGCGGATTCAAGGCCAGGGCGGTGTATTTGGACGAGGGGGATCGGCCCATCGGGCACGTGGATAATACGTCGTACCCGCTGATTAATGTTGATGTTCAGATAACACCGGTGAAGCCGGCTGATGCGACCGATCAAGCCCTTCCACGAACCGACCAGAACTCTCTCATCGCTCATGCCCAGTTATTGGAGAAGGCCGCGACCGGCCGCATCGATGTCTATTTCGAGGGTGACTCCATCATTCGCCGCTGGGGAGCTACTGACTATCCGGAATTGCTGGCCAACTGGAAGCAGAACTTCTTCGGCTGGAACGCGGCCAATTTCGGATGGGGCGGCGATACCACCCAAAACATCCTCTGGCGCCTCAATAATGGAGAACTGGACGGAGTAAATCCGAAGGTCATTGTCCTGCTCGCCGGCACCAACAACGTCGGGAATGCCGTACTTCCCGCGGGTGATGACAAAAAAGCAGCGGATATAACCAGGGGCCTTGAGGCGATCCTGAAGGTCTTGCAGACAAAGGCTCCCAACGCCACCATCATCGTGACGGGCATTTTCCCTCGCAACGACAATATGGCCGTGATGCCGATGGTCAATAAAATCAATCGCAATCTGGCCAAGCTTTCTGATGGTAAAAGGATTCGGTACCTGAACATCAATCGCAAACTGGCGGATCGTAACGGCAAGCTGTTCAACGGCATGATGAGCGATAAACTGCATCCCACGCTCAAGGGCTACCAGGTCTGGGCGGATGCATTGAAGCCCATCTTCACCAAATTGCTCGGCCCTCCCGGGAAGGAGGACCACGCGCCGCCGCCGACAGGTGATCCCAGCGTCCGTCGCTGAACAAGTTCGGCGATTAATCAGGGCAACACCTTTGCTAATCTCTCGAAGCTATAATTTGCCGGCAAAACCTCCATACGAGGCACATACCAACTTGGGAAATTAGCATAAGCGTAGCCTGTCCCGAATGGCGCTTAGATAAGGGTTTGCTAAATCATTGCATGGGCAAGAGATCAATATGATTTTCTTTCGCCCCTCCAGGGCTCCTTATGTCTGATTGGCTAACCGGGGGCGGCGCTGCGCTTGCCCCCGGCTACTTTCTTAAAGCCCCTCCAGGGCATGTGCTCGACGGAAGCCCTGTCAATTGCGGGGAAAACCCGCGCCGGAGGCGCGCAAGACAGTAGCCCCGGGCAAGCGTAGCGCAGCCCGGGGTTTATGGGTAGGTGCGCGAGAGCCCTGGAGGGGCGGCAGAAGAATCTTGCCTTAACTAGGCGCCATTCTAGCCTGTCCCCGAATTCACAACCGGGTTGCGTCGGCGCGCAGGATATCCAATAAGCGCTGCCGGCGGATGCAGCTCTCGAGCCGGAAGGAGTCCGCAAGCGTGACCACCTGATCGCTGCCAAGCCCCTGGAAACAGCGCTCGAAGTCGTCGACGAGCGGCTCGGCGAGAAGGATGTGGCGGACGAGAACCTTCACCCACGAATCCTGCCCCCACGGAAACGGCTGGAAGTCGGGGAACTCGCGGCGGAAAGTCTCCTCGATCGGTCTCATGATGTGCCGGACGCCGGCGTCGGTCGAGCCCCATGCGTCGACGCCGAGCCGGGCCTTTTTCTCGAGCACCGGCCGAATCCGCTGCATGTAGGGCGAGGCCGGATCCGCATAGACCAGACCCTGAAGTCCGATGTCCTTGTAGGTCCAAATGCTCCAGCCGGCGCCGTGCTTCCGATAGATCTCCAGCTGGTCGACGAGCAGCCGGTAGCGCATCTCGTCCTTCGACTCGTCTCCCGTGTAGACCGGGCCGAATTCGCCGACCCAGATCGGAGTCTGGGCGTGGCGCATATACTCGGTGCGCTGGAGGAACGTCCGCTCGAGCACGTCCCGATCAACGAACTGGCCTCGGCTCACGCCGGGATAATCGCCTCCGTCGGCAAATCCGGGCAGGCCATAGTCGTGACACGTATAGATCGTGTTCGGCCAGACCTCGCGGAAGATGTCGAATTCAGTCGAGTAGCGGTTGCCGTCCAGGAAGAGGATGTGATCCTGGTCGATGCCGCGAATCGCCTCGTGCAGACGCTCGTAGAAGGGATACAGGGCGGCACCGCTCGCGTCGCCGGGCTCATTGATCGGGTTGTAGCCCGCTACCCATGGGTTGTCGCGATAGCGGCGGGCAAGCTCCTCCCAGAGGTGAACGACACGGTCCTGGAAGTGCTTGTGGGACCAGAAGAAGGCCCAGTGGGTAGGATTGTCGCTGTGCCAGTGCTGGTTCTGGAACCCGGGAAGCGCATGCAGGTCAATCACCGTGTAGACGCCGTGCCGCGCGCAACGCTCGATTGCGCGATCGAGCAGGAGGAATCCCTCCTCCTTGAGTTCGAACGGCTTCATGTCATCCTCGAAGTGACGGTAGTTCACCGGCAGGCGTACGCAATTCAGCCCGAGGCTGGCGAGGAAGGCCGCATCCTCGTCTCCAAAAAAAACGTCGAGGAACCGATCGAAGTACAGCCGGTAGCCGTCGTTGCCGAGCGCTTTCCGCAGTGCCTTCCGCTGCAGGGACTCCGTCGCCGGATAGCCGGTGATGAAGTTCTCCATGTTCATCCATCCGCCGAGACCAACGCCGCGTAATGTCAAGGGCTTCCCGGATCTCGTTGCGATTTGCATGCCGCTCGTCTGAAGCAGGATGTTGTCATTCATCGAGTGCGTCCTTTTCTTATTGGTAACTCGGCCCGCGGCGTTTAAGGCAAAATCCTCCGCCTTACTGGCCGCTGCAGAGTGGCGCCGCGCCAGTTCCAGGAAGACTTCCGCGGGTATCCGCGGTCCTTGTGCCCCTGCGTTTTTTCGCGCGCTAAAAACCGGGCAGGATCACCTTTATATGAGTTTGCATTGGGCTATACAAGGCAAAAAACAGCCATCCCAGAAAACTGAAAATCCAATCCAGACACAGGCTTCTTGCCTACTTTCACCTCGAGCACTTGTTTCGTTCCCGGAGGTTCGAGGAGCTCCATACGCGTAAGCTCGAAGAGCTCCGGCGCCTTCGCAAGGAGTTTCGCAGTGAAAAATGTGAACAGCTCAGGCCCGAATCGAAAGCGATCCGGCTTTTCGGGACGATCTTTTGCGCGAAGGCGTTGAATGTCTTCTCGCCGGAGAGCTCGAGACCGGCAAAGCCATTTTGCGTGATTACATCAACGCCACGATTGGCTTTGAAAAGCTGAGCGGTCTTACACACAAATCGGCAAAGAGCCTCATGCGCATGCTTGGCCCGAAAGGAAACCCCCAAGCGCGTAATCTCTTAGAGGTAATTGCACATCTGCAGAAGACCGGAGGCCTCCATATGGAGCTTTCCCTGAAGCGCAGCTGACCGCCACCTTCGCAATCACGAAAAAAGGCCTCACCAAATGCCCCCTGCGCGTAGTCGAGGCAGCGATGCAGCCGATGCGGTCGATACGACTCGTCCGTTGCTCCATGGCAGAAGGGGTCCACGTGATACCGTAGTGAACGACCCGAGAGCAGAACCTAGATTTCAGCTAACTTATGCGCGAAGGAGAATCTGCCGCGGGTCCACCAATCATTGGACCGAGGTTGTTGCCACTTCTCTTCTTCAAATCGGCGTCACAGCAGGAATTGTGGATACAAACGCCTACTCAAGAAGGTAGTCCATTGAGTCCAAGCTTGCTTCCGTCGCTCCCTGGTCACACCGCTCGATTGCGCAGTTGCCATCGACACCGGGTCAGAGAAAAGGATAGCAGACATCGGAAGATGCTGATGAGCCAGGCACAGCAGGCGGTAGCAGTCGCCCTCGCCTTCATGCTCAGGTTGCCAATCGCCACAACTGATATTATAATAGATGTTAAACTGGAGGTGCTCATGGTTACTCTGACAGTTCGACGTATCGGCAGTTCGCTGGGTGTGATTCTGCCCCGGGAGGCCGCCCAGACCCTGAACGTCGGCGAGGGCGACCGACTGATCCTCACCGAGACGCCCGAGGGGATGAAGCTCACCGCCTATGACGCGGACTTTGAGCTGCAGATCCGGGCCGCCGAGAAGTGCATCCATAGGTACCGCAATGCGCTGCGGGAATTGGCGAAATGAGCAAGGAACCCAAGTGGCTAGGCCCGCCAGCAGTTTTGACCGTCCATCAACAGCTGCTTTTCGAGTTCGGCGGCGCCGAGGGCGTGCGCGATCAAGGCCTTCTGGAGTCGGCTCTTTCTCGGCCCCAACACCTGTGGCACTATGGACAGCCGGACATCCTGGATCTGGCGGCGGCCTACGCCTTCGGCATCGCCAGCAGCCACCCGTTCGTGGACGGCAACAAACGCACGGCCTTCACGGCGGCGTTCGTGTTCCTGGACATCAACGGATACGAAATGGAAGCCGAAGAGGCCGAGGTGGTTGTGATGACCGTTGGCCTGGCTGCGAAATCCATCAAGCAGGAGCAACACGCAGCATGGCTCCGCGACCACTGCCGCAAGACATAGCGTTCACCGCAACCGAGATCCATCAAGCCGTGCATGCCCGCGCACGGTCTATCTTTTCGCGGAACGAAGCGGCGTCATACCGGGGCAAACCGAGCCTGGCCAACAGGTAGGTCCCAGGACGGCCTCGAATGAATGTCTCAATCTCGATTGTGGACGACCGTTACCCCGCTCCTGCTTCGACGCAGCGGATAGAATCAGCATAAAGATCCTGAATCTGCTTTACTTCCGATTCCGTTAGGGCCGCAAACTCATCCGCGCTCGCTCGCTTTGAAAGCACTCCTTTGCCTTGCTGGAGAAAGTGCCATAGCAGGTCAATTTTCTGATTCGGCATATCCACGATGTCTTCTACGGCGCGGGCGAAACGGTCATACGCCTGAAGATGAGCTATCTCATCCGGCAAATCATGTTCCAGAGTCTGCTCCACGCACTCATACAGAAATTCCGCGTGCGCCGTGGCGTCGAAATAGCGATAGTAGTCCACGGTGTCATTGAGAACCTGGACATTACCCTGCGGCGTGGGCCTCCACTCGATAAAATCTAAAAGAGGCCGCGAATACGACTGGAGAACAGCCCGATACTTGTCAATCTGTCGAAGAATGGCGGCGCTGATTGGGAACACCAATCCCGGCGGATTAAAACCTGCATTGGCGAGCACATGGTGAATCAGCCAGCGATGCAACCGGCCGTTTCCGTCTTCATATGGGTGTACATAGACAAATCCAAAAGCAAGCGTTGCCGCGGCTATGACCGGGTCGAGGCCTCCATCCAGGACACGACGATCGTAATCAACGATCCCACGAACCAGGCTCGGGAGATCTTCCGCCTTTGCGCTGATGTGCTCGGGAAGCGGTTCCTGTGTGTCACGATCATGCGTTCCGATAAAGCCGCCTTCTGTTCGTAGGCCAAGGCGTACGAATCGTGCGTCGCCGATCACGATGCGCTGCAATCGGTCCAGTTCCGCCACGCTCAGTTTCAGTGAACCGGCCTCTCCAATGGCCTGCCCCCAGCGGGCAATGCGCTGTGCAGGAGGACGCTCCCCCTCAATTCGGAACGAGGACTTGCTGTCGCTGAGGAGCAAAAAAGCCGCCGCGCGAGCCATGATGTCTGGGTGAGTTCGGCCGGCAATTTCGCGCGCGCGCCGATTCAACTGTTTCGCTGCATATTGCGCCAGTTTCTTAGTGCGGCGGACCATGGGACAAAACAAGGCGTTCCCGGGCATATTGTTGATCACCTTATGCCGGGACCATTGCGGTCCCTCGCTTAGCGCGAATTGCATTTCCGGATCAACGACGCGCACTGCTCGCACTTTGCCCGGGCCTGGAACGTCAAGCGTTCGCGCTGTTATCCATTCATAGAGGAACCACAAACGACGTGCGTAAGCTCCCGTCGGTTTCAACTGAACAATTCGCCCGATTTCCTGCTCCGGAACCACGCGGAAAAGAGCAGCCAGGACGCTGAGGTCAATCCCTTCCCATTTCAGAGCGAACTCAATCTGATCTTGCAGGGTGTCGAACGCTTGGTGACGCGGCGTCAGCAGTTGCCAACTCTCGGTAGAAACGGGGTGGTGCCGCCCGGTCATGGCGGTGAGCCTGGGCGGCAATGGTACTTTCAGATCGTACGACCCAATCAGGGCGGCGTAGCCTGCGGGCTGACCCGGTTCCGGAAGTGCCCTGCCGCGAAAATCATTCACGAACTGTTGTTTACGATCACTCATAGACGAGAATTGCGAGAATCGCTCACCTTTTAGCCCAGCATCGCTCACCAGCGAGTGTGATTTCCGTTCACCAACTGCGAAATATTATCACCAGGTGCAATGTGATTGCAATAATAATCACCACCAGACCACATTCAGGATAGGTTACCCTCTTCCTTACTCTGCCTCTTCCGGCTTATGCGCCGGTTTTGCGCCAAGCAGGGGGGGGTCGAAACGGGATCGTGCCGAGTGGACAGCAGCTCTCGCGAATGCGAGACGGATCTGCTACTATCGCGCACATCAACCACTGGCCAAGGAGAGAGTGTCATGAAGTCACCGCGGAACGAAGCGAAAACCAATGTGCCCTCGCCGCACGATTGGCGCACGAGCGACGACGACGAGATCGCCAGGCGCCGCCAGCGGGCGCAGACCGAGCAATTGCGCGTGGCCAACCTGGATCCGCAATACCCGGTGTTTTCGAACTTCAAGGTGCGCTCCGGCAGCGGCCTCGATTACCAGGTCGAGATCCGCAGTATCTCGAGGCGCCGCTTTTCGTGCACCTGCGTCGATTTCCGCATCAACGCGCTGGGGACCTGCAAACACGTCGAGTCCGTGCTTCTTTACCTCGAGGCCCGGCATCGCAAGCTGTTTCGCGATGCGCAGGAAAACGGCCACGGGCGCATCGATATCGTCCCGGATTTCGTGTCGGGCACGCTCCGTCTCGAGCGCGATAACGGCGATATCCCTGCCCGTCTGCGAGCTTTTTTCGATGCCGAAAGCCGCCTCCGGCATGATGATCCCGAGGCCGCCCTGGCTCAGCTCCAGAAGGCGGCCATCCCGGAACTGCACATTTCCCAGGATGTGGCACCATGGCTTCTGATCCGCCAGCGTCAGGAGGATCGCCGGAGGGCATCGCGTGACTATGAGCAGAAATAGGATCTTGGCTGAGCCCTGGCACGATGCTTGAGACAGTCTCGGCGGCCGGGGCCTGCTTGAAGGGTTCAGAGTGAGCACAAGCTCCTGAGGGACGCTATCCTCTTTAGGGATTGAACAGAATTGCAGCTTGTTTTTCCTGGCTCCCGCTATGCGCCGCGGTGTCTGAATAGCAATTTTCAAAAGCGATACCCGAAGCCGACGTTGAGCTGGAGATTGTGAATTTCGAAGCTCTGTTTGAACGTGCCGAGGCGCGTGTTGGCGGGATCAAACCGAATCATCGTGTCGCCGAGATCAACCCGAATGGTGCCCCGGCGCGAGGGGTAAATTTCCATCCCGCCGCCGAAGTCGAGGGCAAAATTCGTGCTGCCCAAGGCGATTCTGCATTCCAGTGGGGGTGGGTAAACGAGAATCGCAATGCAGGCCGATCCGTGCGAAGAACTAGCGTAATGAATGATTCCCGGGCGAATCTTGCCGAAAGCGCTGAATCTGCGGAAGCGCGGACCCGCCTTGATTCCAAACAGGGCCTCGGTTCTGCTCCCGCTGAAGGTCAGCGTGTTATCCATTCCCCTCGGGAAGAAGTTGGTTTCTCCTTCCACGCCTAGAAAGGAGACAGGATAAAAAGTGAGCCGGCCCCCAAACCCGAAGTCTTTGAAGGAAAAAACGCGTTGCTGCATGAAGGCGAATTGTGTCCCGACTTCAAATCTGCCGGTTTGGGTCTGCGAGCTGGCTTGCGGGGTTTGTGCGACCCACAGTAAAAATGAACCGAGAATTGCATAGGAGTACCAGCGGGTCATACGTACCTCCTGGTGTTGAAGTGTCAGTGGATTAGATGCTTCAAAGCGGGCGGCGGTTCATTTGCAGCGCTTCCGCACTCCATCACAACCAGAATGCGTCTGGGAAAACAAAAATCTCTGGCATCTCTCCTGAGAGCACAACATGAGGGCTGTTTCGGTCAGCGCGCGCTGTGAGCTGACTCGATCATTACCAGGCCGGACCTTATGGGGTCGGGCAGCTTTATGATCGAACCCAGATTGAAGCCATCCTTGATCTTTCCCTTCACGGCGATCCGGGCGCCCGAGCGCGGCACGCCTCTTTCCGAGACCACCCAGAGCCTTCCCGTGCCGTCGTCGACCTCGTAGGCTCCCCTGCCCAGAACGGAGTAGCTGCGCACCACTCTCCCGGTGATACCTACTTCGTGATTGGCGTAACGATCCGGTTCAGCCATGATTTGATTGATTGTTTTTTGTTCGCAAGCGCCGAGGAAGAGTACCAGCGCGATTAGAGCGAGCAAAGCTGCGATACGACCTGACTTGTTGATCTGCATATCGATGCTCCTTAAGATCGAGTTCTGCTGCTCTCTTAGAAGCACCTGCGCGCAAATTGTTTCACCGGAGTGTGCAGGGTGGGGCATGACAGCTCATCCATGCGGTCGGCAGCTTGGGCTACACTTGAATTCCAGCTCTTCGGAAGGGTGAGCATCCGCCGCTTCCGCCTCTCTCCAGGATAAATCCTCAGGGGGGCACTAGCGGCAAAAGTTCTGTCCAAGGCATGCGATTCAGACGGCGCCAAGCCCCGAGAGCGGCGGCATATCTAC
>JBGQNR010000219.1:0-10886 GCA_041501225.1 Acidobacteriota bacterium | reverse complement strand
CAGGCTGAAGAGTGAGAGTCGGCGCAGCTTTTCCGCCGCTCACGGCTGAGGATGGCGGCCGAAGGCAGCCCCCGGGCGGGCCTTGGAGTCAGCTTTGCGGTCTTTGTGGTCTTCGCGGTGACAAGATGATCCATTTCTGCTTTCCATGCCTGCTGTCTGAATCACAGCCATTGAAAAGGTTATCTTGACTTTGGGCATGCATTTCCAGTATTCGATACAGTTTGTTTTCGTACTGATCGTTTCTTTATTCATGTTGTTTGAGCTTTAGGGCATAGAGCCTCACATTGATTCAGGAGACCCTTCGATGACTCATCAATACGTTTTCATTTTTGCAGATGGAAAGGCCGACGGGCGCGGCGACATGAAAGACCTGCTGGGCGGAAAAGGCGCAGGCCTGGCTGAAATGACCAATGCGGGCCTGCCGGTGCCCCCGGGGTTCACAGTCACAACTGAGGCCTGCAATGCCTATCTCGCGTCGGGCGAAAAATTCCCCGAGGAAATGTGGGGTCAAGTTCTGGCAGCTATGGCGAAGGTTGAAGCGGCTACGGGGAAAAAATTCGGCGACCCGGCCAATCCTTTGCTGGTTTCGGTGCGATCGGGGGCAAAATTCTCGATGCCCGGCATGATGGACACGGTGCTCAATCTCGGCCTTAACGAAAGTACTCTCGAGGGCATGGCCCGATTGACTTCGAACGAACGTTTTGCCTTTGATTCCTACCGGCGCTTTATCCAGATGTTCGGCAAAATTGTGCTCGGCATCAATGGCGAGCTTTTTGAAGAAGCCCTGGCGAAAGCCAAACGCAAAGTCCGCGCCAAAATGGATACCGATCTCACAGCCGCCGATCTCAAAGCCGTGTGCGAGGAATTCAAAAAGATCATCCGCCAGGAATCAGGATCGGGTTTTCCCGCCGATCCATATCTCCAGCTTGAAGCAGCCATCAAGGCGGTGTTTCGTTCCTGGAATGGCGATCGCGCCAAGGCATATCGCCATCGTGAGCGCATCCCCGACAATCTGGGCACGGGCGTCAACATTGTCACGATGGTTTTCGGCAACATGGGGAACGACTCCGGCACGGGGGTTGCCTTCACTCGCAACCCGGCGACCGGTGCCAAGGAGCTGTTCGGCGATTACCTCACCAACGCCCAGGGCGAAGATGTCGTCGCCGGCATTCGCACTCCCAAGCATATCAGCGAACTGAAGCAAGAAATGCCTGAGATCTACGCTCAGTTCGAGGCTGTCGCAGAAAAACTCGAGCGCCATTACCGCGATATTCAGGATCTGGAGTTCACGGTTGAGCGCGGCAAACTGTGGATGCTGCAAACCAGAAACGGCAAGCGCACCGGACCGGCCGCGGTAAAGATTGCCGTGGACATGGCGCGCGAAGGTTTGATTGACGAAAAAACCGCTGTGTTGCGGGTGCCCCCTGGGGATCTCGACCAGCTGCTCCATAAAATGATCGATCCCGCGGCGAAACTGCAGGTTCTCACGACCGGTATTAACGCCAGCCCGGGCGCCGCGTCCGGGAAGGTAGTCTTCACTCCGGCAGAAGCTGAGGCCATGGCGGAGAAGAAGGAGAAGGTCATCCTGGTTCGCAGCGAAACTTCCCCTGAGGATGTGCGCGGCATGGATGCAGCGCAAGGGATCTTGACTTCGACGGGAGGGCCGACAAGCCATGCAGCGGTGGTTGCACGCGGCTGGGGCAAGCCCTGCATCGTGGGAGCGGGTGCCGTAATAATCGACTATGCGAAGAATGAGTTCACCGTAGACGGTGTGCGCGTGCGCCGCGGTGACTGGATCACCGTAGATGGCACCACGGGGCACGTAATTCTTGGCCAGGCGCCGGTGGTCGATCCGGAACTGGGCAACGATTTCAAACAATTGATGGAGTGGGCGGACAAATACCGAAGGCTCGGCGTGCGCACCAATGCCGATACGCCTGCTGACGCCAAGGTGGCCCGCGGCTTCGGGGCCGAAGGTATCGGTCTGTGCCGTACCGAACATATGTTCTTCGAGGGAAACCGGATCGATTACATGCGCCAGATGATTCTCGGCTCGCTGGATTACAAGCGGATCGAAAAGGCGCTCGCCGGCATCGCGGAAGAGCTCAAGCGCGGGATTTCGGCCAAGAGGCGCAAGGAGATTTTGCAGACCCGCAGTGAACTGAAGAAACAGCTTGCAGAACCGAAGAAGCTCTACAAGGGTGGACTTGATCGGCTCCTGAAGCTTCAGCGCAAAGATTTCGAAGGCATCTTTACCGCGATGAACGGCTACCCGGTCACGATTCGCACTCTTGACCCGCCGCTTCACGAATTCCTGCCTCACACCGAGGAAGATACCCGCAAGCTGGCGCGCAAGCTCAAGGTGCGCCCGCAGCACCTGTGGGAACGCGTTCAGTCCTTGCACGAAGCCAACCCGATGCTCGGGCATCGCGGCTGCCGCCTGGGAATCGTCTTTCCGGAAATTACGGAGATGCAGGCCCGCGCGATTTTTGAGGCTGCGGTTAACGTTCAGAAGCGTGGCATCAAGGTTCTGCCTGAAATCATGATACCGCTGGTTGCTGACCAGACCGAGCTCAAGATGCAGGCCGACGTCGTCCGCAGAGTGGCCGCCGAAGTCTTCGAGAAGACCAAGCAGAGTGTCAATTTCCTGGTAGGAACCATGATCGAATTGCCTCGCGCGGCGCTCACGGCCGACAAGGTGGCCGAGGTAGCTGAGTTCTTCTCCTTCGGCACCAACGACCTGACGCAGACGACCTTCGGCTTATCGCGCGACGATTCCGGCAAATTCCTGCCGTTCTACATCGAGAACCGTATCTTCAAATATGATCCATTCCAGGTGCTCGACCGCGAAGGGGTTGGTCAGCTGGTAAGAATGGGTACGGAAAAGGGCCGCAGCACCCGCGGCAATTTGAAGGTAGGTATTTGCGGCGAGCATGGCGGCGAGCCTTCTTCCGTCATGTTCTGTCACGAAGTGGGCTTGAACTACGTTTCCTGCTCCCCCTACCGCGTGCCGATCGCCCGCCTGGCAGCCGCCCATGCTGCACTCGGCTCGGAAGGTGGCGTCTCGCGTACCGCTTAAATAAGTACTGAGTACTGAGTTCCGAATACTGAGCCTCATGCGATTTTCTTGAGACTCAGTACTCAGCACTCAGTACTTTTTTTCTTAGTCGTAATACTCCAGCCCCAAATGAGTGATCATTTCCTCTCCGCGCAAGTAGCGCAGCGTGTTCTTCAGCTTCATGAGCTGGATAAATAGGTCGTGCTCCGGGTAAAGCTCCGGGGCGCACATCGGGCTCTTGAAGTAAAAGGAAAGCCATTCCTGTATTCCCTTCATGCCGCATCGATGCGCTAAATCCATAAACAAGACCAAGTCGAGGACGAGAGGCGCGGCGAGGATTGAATCGCGGCACAGGAAGTCGACCTTGATCTGCATGGGGTAGCCCAGCCAACCAAAAATATCGATGTTGTCCCAGCCCTCTTTGTTGTCACCGCGCGGGGGGTAGTAATTGATGCGCACGCAATGTGTGAAATTGGAATAGAGGTCAGGGTATACTTCGGGCTGCAGGATCTGGGACAAAACGGAGAGCTTGCTCTCTTCCTTGGTCTTGAATGACTCCGGATCGTCGAGCACTTCGCCATCCCGGTTGCCCAGGATGTTGGTGGAAAACCAGCCATTCAGGCCCAGCAGCCGGGATTTCAGACCGGGTGCCAGGATCGTTTTCATCAGCGTTTGGCCTGTCTTGAAGTCTTTGCCGCAGATCGGCACACCATGCTCGTGGGCCAGCTGATTCAACGCGGGAATATCCACGCTCAGGTTGGGCGCGCCATTGGCATAGGGAATACCGGACTTGATAGCGGCGTAGGCGTAAATCATGCTGGGTGCGATCGAGATATCGCTCTTGACCAGCCCCTTTTCAAAGCTCGCGATCGTCTGGTGCACCGGCTTTTTCTTCAGGAAGATCTCGGTGCTGCCGCACCACACCATGACGATGCGGTCCAGTTTGTTCTTCTTCTTGAAATTGGCAATGTCATCTTGGATCTGTTCGGCCAATTCCATCTTGTTGGCGGCTTTTTTGACGTTCGGTCCGTGCAGGCGCTTGACGTAGTAGCTGTCGAATGCCGCAGGCCAGGGCCGGATCTTCTGAAGGGCCGGTTTGACGGAATCCAGCAGGCTCTTTTCGAGAACGCCGGCATTGATGCCGGCGGCATAAACGTCTTCCGTGAAGATGTCCCAGCCGCCGAAGACCAGATCCTTCAAGGAAGCGAGGGGGACAAAGTCTTTGATGGCCGGAACCCGCCGTTCCGTGCGCTTGCCCAGGCGGATGGTCCCCATCTGGGTGAGTGACCCTATCGGCTTAGCCAGTCCTCTTTTGATGGCCTCTACGCCGGCGATAAAGGTGGAACTCACGGCACCCATTCCGGGCAACACAACGCCCAGCTTGCCACGCGCGGGCTCGATCTTGATTCCCTTTGAGATCATGTTCGTGTTCCTCTGCAGGGACCACGCTTATGAATGCGCAATCCAGGTTTCTGATATGCTTCAACCAGCACGTTCAATAACAATTTGAGATATGTCGGCCACACTGAGAAACAGGCGCGCCAACTGTCCGAGGAGTGCGAGCCGATTCCCGCGCACGGCCGGATCTTCCGCCATGACCAACACCTCAGTAAAGAAGGAGTCAACGACGCCGCGGAGTGACGCCATGCGATGTAACGCATCGCCATATCTATGGCTCACACCGGCCGCCGTGACTTCCGGTTGGATGTTAAGGTAGCTCTGCCACAATGCGATTTCGGCCGCATCGCTCATGCGCGCCGGATCCGGGGCATCCGCCGCAGATCCCGATTGTGCCAGGATGTTCATGACCCTCTTGAAACTCGAGGCGAGAGCGAGGAAGTCGGGCTCCTGGCGCATCTCTTGCAGCGCTCTCACCCGCTCCGCTGCGTCGACGGGATTATCGGACCCGACGGCCAGGGCGGCGTTAATGCAATCGTAGGTGTATCCCATCTCCTCAAACAGGAAACGCAGACGCCCTTCGAAAAACTTCTTGATCTCGATTGCAGTCTCACCGGGCGCGGCATCCAATGTGGCCAGGCTGCCGGCAATAAGCTGCTCGAGCGACGCACCGATGCGGTGGTCCAGCATGATCTTCAGGATGGCATTTCCCTGCCTGCGCACGGCAAACGGATCCTTGGAGCCCGTCGGAATCAGGCCGACGGCGAAGCAGCCGCATACGGTGTCGAGCCGATCCGCAAGGGAAATCACTGCGCCACTCAGGTTGGATGGAGATGCCGAGGTGGAGCCTTTGGGCATGTACTGCTCATAAATCCCACGCCAGATCTGCTCAGGGTAGCCTTCGGCGCGCGCGTACAGCCCGCCGACCACCCCTTGAAGATCCGTAAATTCCTTGACCATCTCGGTCACAAGGTCGCATTTGAGAAGATGGGCGGCAACCTCCAAATCCGGCAGTTCCTGCGTACAACCGGCTGCCGCAGCCACTTTGGGAAGCAGCTTTAATACCCGCTGGGTCTTATCGTAGTACGTGCCGAGCTTTTGCTGAAACGTCACACTTCTGAGCGAATCTTCGCGATCTGCCAGTTTCGTCTTGCGATCCCTATTCCAGAAAAACTCCGCGTCGGCGAAGCGAGCGCGCAAGACCCTCTCATGCCCTCCGCGGATCTTCCCCTTCGGGTCGGTGCCCAGATTGATCACCGCAAGGAAAACAGGCAGCAGGTGTCCATCCGAATTTACCACCGAGAAATATTTTTGATGCGCTTTCATCACCGTGACGAGAATCTCCTCGGGAAGATCGAGAAACCGTCGATCGAAGGCACCACAGATAACGGAGGGATTCTCATTCAAATTGATGACCGTTGCGAGCAGATCATCGTCAGCCAGGAGGCGTCCACCTGCAGCGGCAGCGGCTTGATCCAAGTCAGCCCGGATTTTGGCGCCGCGCTCCGCAGGGTCCACAATGACGCCGTTTTCCAGCAGCGCATGTTTCAGACCGGTCAGGTCCGTTACCTCAATTCTGGATTTTCCGATAAACCGATGTCCCGAAGTGAACCGGGATGAGACGACATCGGCCACCGAGAACTTGACTACTTTCCCAGCATAAAGCGCCACGATCCACCTTAGAGGCCGCGAAAAGCGAAATTTGTCCGGGCTCCAGTACATGGTTTTTGGGAACTCGATCTTCGCAATTGCCGCCGGGATCAGTCGCGCCAGGACTTTGGAAGTCTTTTCTCCTTTTTCCCTGCGAACCGCAGAGAGATATTCGCCTTTGGGTGTCTGAACGACCTTTGCCTTGGCGAGGGAAATGCGATTCTTCTCCGCAAAGGCCAGGGCTGCCCGGGTTGCCCTGCCATCAGCGTCATAGGCCACGCGCTTCGGAGGTCCCACGATGGTTTCGAGCAGGTCCTCCTGGCGCACCGGTATATCCTTTAAACCCACAATGATTCGTCGGGGTGTATGCCACGCCGCATTCAGAGTCGACGGGAGGCGTGCCGCGCGCAGATCTTCGGCTAAGAGTTCCGCCAGCTGGCGCGTCGTTCCTTCCAGCAAGGAGGCAGGAATTTCTTCGGTACCGAGTTCGATCAGCAGTTCCGCATTATCCATAAGTAAATCTCTGAGATACTAGGCTTGCTCGAGCGTCTTATCGGTGCCGGCAGTTTGGAGCAGGGGAAACTCCTGCTGCTGACGGCTGGCTACATATCGGCGCGCTACTTCACAGGCGAGCTGCCGCACGCGCGCGATCGTGCCGACACGCTCGGTTACGCTGATGGCTCCCCTCGAATCGAGCAGATTGAAAGTGTGAGAACATTTCAGGCAGTAGTCGTATGCGGGCAACACGAGATCCTGAGCCAGCAAACGCTTGCACTCCTCTTCGTAAAGGTTGAACAAGCTGAAAAGCATGGGGACGTTTGCGGCTTCGAAGTTGTATTTGGAAAACTCCACTTCCTCGCGATGCCGGACATCGCGATAGCTGAGTCCCTCGGTCCAGACCAGATCGTAAATGCTGTCTACCTCGGCAATGAAGGTGCCAATGCGCTCCAGCCCATAGGTAATCTCAAGGCTTACGGGATCGAGATCAATCCCGCCAGCCTGCTGGAAGTAAGTGAACTGCGTGATTTCCAATCCGTCGAGCAGCACCTGCCATCCGATTCCCCAGGCCCCGAGCGTCGGCGATTCCCAGTTGTCCTCTTCAAATCTGAGGTCATGTTCCTTCAAATCGATCCCCAGAGCCTCCAGGCTCCGGAGATACAGGCCCTGTGAATCCCTGGGTGCCGGCTTTAGGATCACCTGATACTGGTAGTGTTTCTGGACACGATTGGGATTATCACCATATCGTCCGTCTGTAGGCCGGCGTGAAGGCATCACGTAGGCTACTCGGTATGGCTCCGGCCCCAGGACTCTAAGGAATGTCTCCGGCGCCATCGTGCCGGCGCCCACCTCAAGGTCATAGGGTTGCTGGAGGGCACAGCCCTCGCGATCCCAGTATTGCTGGAGCGTCAGGATAATCTGCTGAAAGTTCTTCTGTCGCATAAAATCTAATCGGATATTGCCGAAATGCTAGAAAAGCATCCATGCCCCGGAAGTGCCCAGGATGCCGTGGTTCCGGGAGCAGCACTTCCGCATCCAGTCCAATCCCTTCACGGCAATCTCTCGCATGGCCTCAGCTCCCGCGAAGCATCTCTTGCAAGGCCGTATAAGACTTGAGCCGCTTCTCCAGATGCCATTCGATCAACTTTTGCGTTAAATGCTCCAGATCCCGAGCCGCAGGGAGGCTTTGGGGCCGCGAAGCAAACTGCACCGGTGAAAGCTCCAGAACCTCGCTCAGCAATTTCGTCGCATCGGGTCCGATTCGAACTCCCCGATCCTCGGCGCAGGTTCGGCAACGCCCTTGCCCGGCCTCCAGCCATGCGTAGAACCCAACATCTTTAACACATCTGCCGCAGCTGGAGCAATAGTCATAATTGGGGAGCCAGCCGTTGATCTTGAGCGCCCAAACCTCAAAATAGCGCAGCAACAGGGCGCTGCCGCCCAAACTCTCCCCCGCGTCCAGAACTGCGAGAAAGAGCCGGAACAGGAGCGGATTCGGATTATTTTCCGGCACCATTTCCTGGGCCAATTCCGCAAGATAGCTGAATCCGAAGACACGGTCCAGGGTCGGATTTTTCCCCAGGTAACAATGAATGGCTTCACAGTGCCAGATCCGCGCCAGATCCGCGCCCTCCTTGGCATAGTACTGCAACCGGACATGGTTCAGCGGCTCGATGCATCCACCCAGACGGCTGCGCAGTTTTTTTGCCCCTTGTGCAACGGCGCGCAGGGTTCCCGATTCTCGCGTCAGGAAAACGACAATACGATCTGCCTCTGAGAGCGAGTACTGGCGCAGAACTATGGCTTCCGCTTCACGAGTTGGCATGGGAAATCTTGACTTGAATGGCGATTTTCGAGCCGCGAGCCAGCTGGATATCGGCCAGGCTCAGCATTGCCCCGTGTTCCCAACCGCTCGCCAACGCGGGATCAATGGCGAAAAACACCAGCCCGGCGCGTTTCATGGACGGCTCGATCCGTCTATTCTCGAACGAAACCCGCTTCATCTTTTGTTTGGCGTCGCGATCGGCCCCGGTCGTGTACATGCGGATATTGCGTCCCTGGTAATAGCGATCGAAGACATCTTGAACACTCAAGACATGAAAGCTGCGATTGCCCGCGAGAAGGCGCCAGTTCGACGGTTGAATCTCGATAGCAGTCGCCCGGGCATTCTTGACCTCCACCCAGAGGGCCGCGATACCGATGTCCGGCGGAAAATCGTCGAACAGCTTAAGGTAGTCATCCTCGCTCACCATCGGCCTTGCGCCGACATCGATCTCATCCCGACTTTCGCGGAGCGTATGCGGCGGCGGAAAAGAGAGCTCCGCCAAGGGTACCTGCAAGGTCGCACACGATGCCAGGACCACTGCAAAGCCGGCAGCGATCACAGCCACAATTGTTTTCTGCTGCATGGCCGGGCGGCCACGGAGGCATATCTCGTTCTCAGTCTTGCAATTGGATATGGTCTGGGAAGAGCCGGAAGATCGGAATGCCCTTCTATCACGCGCCATACTCAGTGATCTTCCAAGGGATCGTGCAGTTGGATCTCCTCGGGCTGATGCTTCCTGTGATGCACGAGGTAGGAAAGCCGCGCCACCGGACCCGACAGTACATAACCAAGGGCCATGCCCAGCAGCGTCCAATCGGAATAGTTGTAAATGAGGGCCACTAGCAGCGCGATTACCAGGATCGTGAAATGCGACCGCCTTCCAAGCGTGAGATTCTTAAGGCTGCTGTATTTGAAGGTGCTGATCATCAGAAAGGCCAGCAGGCCGACGGCAGCCACCATAAAGCCGGAGGCAACTGGGTTGGCAAGCGGCGCGCCAAAAAAATGGACAATCGCCGCGATCGTGCCGCCGCCCGCCGGTATCGGCATGCCGACGAAGTACTTCAGGCTTCCGGCCTGCACGTTGAATCGCGCCAGGCGCATCGCGCCGCAGATCGTGAACGTGAACGCGGCAATCCAGCCTAGCCGGTAATCCACATTCTGCAAACCCCAGAAGAACGCGAGAATAGAAGGTGCGATGCCAAATGAAATTACATCCGCGAGCGAGTCGAGTTGGAGCCCGAAGAGAGAGGTTGAATTGGTCAATCGAGCAATTTTGCCATCGAGCGTATCCAATATGATCGCTATTCCGATGGCTTCCGCCGCATGGTCATAATTGCCATGCATCGTCGAAATGATGGCGTAGTAGCCGCAAAAGATATTGCCGACCGTAAAGAGGCTCGGAAGGATATAAATGGAACGGCCCAAGCGGCGCCGCGCGCGCGCCCTGTCCGTTTCTGGTGCTTGCTCCGCTGGTCTCATTCAGATGCTTTCTCCGATTACGGAAGTGCCGCCTTTGACACGATCCCCAACCTTGACCAGGATCTTGACTTCCTTCGGGAGCAATATATCCACGCGCGATCCAAAGCGGATCAACCCGAAGATTTCCCCGCGCAGAAGCGTCTGCCCGGGCCTCTTCCAGCATACCACGCGACGGGCGATCAAGCCCGCAATTTGCTTCACCACGATGCGGCCGGCCTGACCGCGAATGGTCAGGATGTTCTGTTCGTTGACGCGCGAAGCCTCTTCGTCGTAGGCAACCTTGAACCTTCCCCGCTTATATTCAAGCCGTTCCAGCTCGCCGCGCATCGGGGCGCGAGTGATATGCACGTCGAAAATGTTGAGAAAAATGCTCACCCGCTCCCCACCGGGCAACTCCTTATCTTCCCCCGGAATCGGCGCGATACACACGACTTTTCCGTCCGCCGGAGAAACAATCAGGTTTTCGCCGGGCGGTATTGCACGCATAGGATTGCGGAAAAAATACGCGACAAATGCGGCGAGCAACACCAGCGGCACGGCGACCACGCTCAGCCCCCAATATGCACAGAGCGCTGCAAGCATCAACACCGGGATGATAAATCGATACGCGTCTTTTATCATTGCGAACTACCTGATCGGCCGACGAGACTGCACTTTTCCCTATGGCATGATACGGAAACCCCGTCTGCCCGTCGAACCTAGGAGCCCGTCCGAGAATTAGGAGGGGTCGCGCGCATGGGGCTTGCGGGGCGAGACCAAGGCGCGAGGAGGAGGCGATGTCGGTGCACATCGTTGACGACGAGCAACGCGGAGATCGCCCCGCAACCCCATGCGCCCTTCGGGTTCCGGCGGCGCGGGGGCATCTGCGGCGTTGGCGCTTCTCGACGATGTACAGCGACATCGCCTGCGTCGCGCCGCCTTGCATCTGCCCCCGCGGCGCTCGGAACGCGGCCCCTCCTAATTCTCGGACGGGCTCCT
>JBGQNR010000218.1:0-10965 GCA_041501225.1 Acidobacteriota bacterium | reverse complement strand
TCTTACTCAAAATGCGTGGCTCCGCACTCAGGATTCGGAAGCGGTATCGGATTTTCGCGGACCACGCGTGAAATCCGTGGCAGCGTTTGCGCCTGTTTGCCAACACACAGATGAGCAAGTTTCCGCGGAGAGATTGCGTACCTCTTCAGAAAAAGGAAGATCGTGGACACCCACTTTCCCTGAGATGTGGGTGTCCAGGTTCTTCTTTGACCGCTTTCATTTTCCGCCATTAATACATTTTCAGCTAAACCTTCCTGCCGCAATTCCGTCCAATACACATAGAATACGAGGATAGGAACAGTGGAAGACGTGCCGATGACGATGACCCAGGTGACGGCAGCGCAGCGGCTGAACCTCGAAGTGGATTTTGAGGACGTGGTTCGTGTTCACCAGAGGCGCATCTACAGGATCCTGTATCTCCTGCTCCAGGATCGGGATGAGGCGGATTCGCTTGCCCAGGAGTGCTTTCTCCGGGCTTATGCGCGCCGCGCCGATTTTCGCGGCGAGTCACATTTGGGGACCTGGCTTGTACGCATCGCCATCAACCTGGCACGCGATCAGCAGAGGAACAGGCGGTACGCTTTTTGGAAGCGCATGATGCGCGGGAAAGAAGTTGAAACCCAGCGTCTTGCGGATCGCCGGCTCACCGTGGAAGAGGTGATATCGACAGGTGAAAGAGCGAGGGCCATCTGGAGCGTAGCCGACAGATTGCCCATCAAGCAACGAACGGTTTTTACTTTGCGGTTTGCTGAGGATATGCAGCTCAAGGAAATTGCCGACGTCATGCGGGTTCGCGAGGGAACGGTGAAATCCCATTTGTCCAGCGCGATCCGTACCGTCCGGCGAGGGTTGCAGCTGGAAGAGAATTCTGAATTGAAAATGCGCCCGGAAGAATCGGCTCAATGAAGACGGGTCCCAATATGAAGTCGAAAGAGATGGACGTTACAGAGGAACAGAATCTGGCGGATGCCTTGCAGGAATACCGGGCGGCAGCCTGGGTGGAAACCGGCCGGGACGAGCAGTTCTGGGAAAATCAGCGGCGGGCTGTGATGGCCGGAATCGGAAAGCAAAAGCACTCTTTCCGATTCAAGCGTGCCATGGCCTGGAGTCTCGCCTCCGTCATTGTGCTGATCGTAATCGGCCTGCGGTTGGAAGTCCCGCGGGCCCTGCCGGCGCCTGATTTTGCCTGCGGCTACGATCAGGACTTGCTGAGTGACGTTGACCGCCTGATTCACGCTCCAATGCCTACGGCGTTTGAGCCGGCGATGGTTCTTGTCAATGACATGGATGCCATCGCGCGATCCACGAAGAACATTGGATCCCCGGAGCCTCGCAGCAAATAGTACCGGATACTGCGCCGCGATCACGTGACAAGATCTGCTCAACCGAGAAAGGAATATCTTATGAAACGAATGATGATTCTGTGCCTGGTACTCATGGTTTTCCCCATGTCTTTATATGCCCGGCAAGACCTCCCTGCGCCGCAGGCGCAGGTCCAACCCCCAGCGGCACCGGCGCGGCCGCAAGCACCAACTCCTCCATACCCCGCAAAGGTGATTGCAAAATGGTGGAAAAGCTCCACGACAGTGAGTGCGCTCTCGCTCTCGGAAAAGCAGGTAGAACAGATTGAAGCCGTGTACCTGCAGCATCAAAGCAACCTTGCCAAACTCCGCGATCTTCTTCTGGCCGAAGAAGAGAAATTGCGGACGCAACTGAGCGCGGATCGTTTGGATGAACAGGCGATTTCGAAACAAAAGCAGGCGCTGACCGCGGCCCGTGCCGCCCTCGAATCAGAAAATTCAGAGATGACTTTAGGCATGCGGCGCGTGATAACGGGCGAGCAGTGGCGCAAACTGGAAAAGATCCGTGAAGACCTGATGGCTCCTCCTCCGCCACCTGCTCCTCCAGCTCCGCCTTCCGTTCCCCCGCCGCCTCCCCCTCCCGCCCCGCCCCCACGGCCGGTTCGGCGTGACTCCCTGGCATTTACCGATAAGATATATGACGCAAAAGCTCCCGGAATTGTCCTGCCGGAAATCCTAAGCAGCCCAAGGCCTGTGTATACGGCGGAGGCAAAGGCGGCGAGAATTGAAGGAATGGTCTTGTTGCAGGCTGTCATTGGCGAAGATGGGAATGTTTTAAGCGTCGAAGTTATTCAAGGGGTTGGTTATGGTCTGGATGAAGCCGCTGCCAATGCAGTGAGGACGCAATGGAAATTCCGCGCCGGAACCAAGGATGGTCAGCCCGTAAAAGTGCGCGTTAAGGTGGAAATTACGTTCCGCCTCGGGTAAATGCCGTTCCCATGAATATCAGTCCGAGACAGTGGCCGCGGGCTTCAGCCCGCGGCAACGCATGACCTTTCCATCCCAACGGCAGACAATCCAGCCACCTGTCCGTCGCCGTAAATGAATCGCAGCCAAATCCGCACACGCGCACCCCCTGTGGTTACTGGAGATATGGAGCCCGAAACGATTTCCTGTTACCGTCGAATTGGACAACTCCATGGACGAATTGCCTAGAATCGTAAGCTCAGTGACAACGATTGCGTCTGACCGAGAGATGCAGAGCATCGGACCGGTGCCACCCTCGGGCATTACAAGAGGGCATTCGAACTATCCATCATACGTGCTCCTCATCGGATCGCGCCTGGTTCGATCTGATGACGTGCAGTCAAACGCGCCCACGGATTTCTGTGATATAAATCCCGCGTGGACAATGTCACTCATACGCTGATCGGCCTGTCGCTCGCGAAGGCCGGACTGGGGAAAAAGACCGCGCTTGCCGTGCCGGCGCTTCTGATCGGCGCCAATCTTCCGGATGTCGAATTCGTGTGGCACCTGGGCAGGGGCAGTTTCCTGGATTCACACCGCGGGATCTCTCATACTCCTCTCGGGATCATGGGCCTGTCGTTCTGTCTTGCGGCCGCTCTTTGGTTGTATCATCGGTTCAAACACCCGGCCTCAGGGCGACCACCTGCTCTGATCCTGCTCTGGGGCCTCGCCCTGTTCGGCATGATGACCCACCCGTTCTTCGATTTCCTGAACGACTATGGAATCCGGCCGCTGCTCCCGTTCAGTTCCGCAAAGTACTATGGCGATCTGCTCGCGATTCTGGATCCCTGGATCTGGCTGATCCTGGGATGCGCTCTCGCTCTGATGACCCGCTCGAATCGCGGCCGGGCCGGCTGCGTGCTTCTGGGTCTGGCTGGCCTGCTGATCGTGGTCGTGGGTTGGTGGCCCATAACGGCAATTCTTTGGGTTTCGATCGCTGCCCTCTCGCTGGGATTCGGTCGCTTCTTACGCGATCGCGGTTTCAATCCGGCGCGTGCCGCCCTAGTGGCCCTCGTTCTCTATCTCGGCGCCCTGGCAGTCGCCCGCCAGGTCGTTTTGGCAAATGCACGTGCGACAGGTCCGCAACTGGTGTCCGGCCGGCTGGAACAGATCGATGTAATTCCGGCGCGCCCGCAATCCCTGCTGCGTTGGACGGTCGTCCTGCAGGCGTCCAACCGGTATTACCTTGCCGATGTGGGCCTGGGTGACTGGCATCGTCATCCACCTCAGTTGCAGATAGTGCAAAAGAACCTCGACAATCCTTACTTCCGGAAATCCCTGGAGGACCGCGACATGGCCGCGCTCGCTCGCTTCGCTCGTTTTCCCTCGGTTACCGTCGAGCCGGCGACCGAAGGAACCGCGGTGTTACTCAGGGATCTGCGTTACAGCCGCAATCGTTCCGCAGGATTTGGCGCAGTCCGGGTGGTAGTGCGACCTCCCTCACCCTGACCCGAGCGAGTCACGAGACGATGATCCAAATCTCCCGGCAGAAAGATCAGCGCATCCTTCTGAGGACGCTGGAACTATTTGCTTAGGGCTTGCGATTCAGCCTCTGGGAGGTGCGATGTTTTTCACGAAGGCGGGGGAACAGGCTGTGCGTTGCTTTATGGGCCCCATGCATAAATGGGTCGCGTCCCCATTTCCTGTGGATCCCGGTTGCGGGCAACCCAGCTGGGCATTCATACCGATAGACGCGTGTTTTCGACTAGTGCCCGTTATGGCGCCGACCAAGAGGCGGGGCGGTGACGAGTGTCACTCCTCTCGCGGCTTGAGCGCCGAGCGCAGCTTGTCGGCGAGTGTCCCGAAGCCCTCGGCGGGAGGAGCCTTGCGTTCCGCCCACTCGCGCACTTCCTCGGCCTCGCGCGCTTCCATGACCGCCTTCGCGCTCAGGCGGATGCGCCGGCCTGACGGATCGACTTCCAGCACGATGACCTCGACGTCCGCCCCGACCGGAAAGGCTCGCTGGACATCGCCTTCCTTCGCGACGCCGGTTTCGCTCAACGGGATGAGACCGGTACGCCCGGGGGCCAGGAAGACGAACACGCCGAATTTCTCGTATCGCTCGACCTTTCCCGTCAGGCGCGCGCCCGGAACGATGCCCGGCCGGGCTCCCGCAGCCACCTCGGCACGCGCCAAGCCTTCCTGAACGAGCGCCACGCCGATCCGTTTCTGCTCGAGGTCGATGGATAGAATCTCGAATGTGCCCGTCATCCCTGGAGCGACCTGGCTCGACCAGCCTCCCGATCGTCCGGTCGGCGTGAACGTGGAAGCATGGGCCAGCGCTTCGATGCCCGGCTCGAGCTCCACGAACGCGCCGAACTCCGCGACCCGCGTGACGCGCCCAGGCCACACTTGGCCTACTTCGTACACGTCGCTCACCCTCGACCACGGGTCGGCAGAGAGCTGCTTCAACCCGAGCGAGATCTTCTGCTTGTCGTCGTCCACGCGCAGAACCTTGACCGTGATCTCCTCGCCCACCTTGACGATCTCCGAAGGGGCCGACACGCGGGACCACGACATCTCGGATACGTGGAGCAGGCCCTGGACACCAGCGCCGAGATCGACGAACACGCCGAACTCGCGGACGGAGGTGACACGGCCGGTCATGACGGCGCCAGGGACGATCTTGTCGCGGACCTCGGCAGCGTTCGCCCGCTGCTCGTCCTCGAGGAGCGCGCGCCGGGAGACGACAATGTTCGAGCCGCCTTCCTTGTACTCGATGATCCGGAATTGGTAGACATGCCCTTCGTGCGCCGACGCGTCCGCGCCGCGGAGGTCGATCTGGGAAATCGGGCAGAACGCGCGCTGCCGGCCGATGCGCACCTCATAGCCGCCCTTTACCTCCCGTTCGACCTTCCCTTCCACCGGCAGGCCGCTGTGAAAGGCATCTTCGAACTGCCGATCACTCGCGGCCGCTCCCGCCAGCCTTCGGGAGAGCGTCAGCCCACCTGACGTCGACACCACCATCGCCTGAACGCAATCGCCCAGTGCAACCTCGATCTCGCCGTCGGCGTTCTTCAGTTCGTCGATCGCGATGACCGCCTCGCCCTTGCCTCCAACGTCGACTAACGCCACCTCCGGGCCGATGGAGACGATCCTGCCCTCAACGAGTTCGCCCTTATCGAGGCGCTTGGCCTGGAGCGAAGCCTCGAACATCGCGGCAAAGTCCTCCTCGGGATCACTCACGGCACGCTCCTCGTCATAATTGGTCTTCGACCGCCGGCACGCATTCCCTCGCACGTGCACGAACGGACACCCAGCGATTGTACCAGCAGGTTCAAATCATAAGAAGAGGGAACACAATAGCCCCCGCCAGCAGCAACCAACTCGGTTCCGGCGCCTGGCAGGGCTCCCGGAGGCAGTGGGGATGTGGGACTGACGACGGCAAGGTACTGAACGGACTATACCTCGATAATCCTCCGCCCCTCAATTTCACGCTTACAGAAAAGAACGGGCCGATTATTGAACCTAAGACCGATGACCACGGGCGGAGCAAATCACCCAGGCATTTCCTGACGAGACCGAGCCTCATTATTTGCTGCGGGATCGTGACGGAATCAACAGGGAAGCCTTCAGAGAGCGCGTGAAGGCAATGGGCATGGAAGAAGTCATCACGGCGCCGCGGAGCCCCTGGCAAAATCCTTTCGCCGAGCGCTTACTCGGGACGGTACGCCGTGACTGCCTCAACCATGTGATCGTGCTGGGAGAAATCCACCTGCGGCGAACGCTGACACGCTATTTTCGCTATTATCATAATTCCCGGACGCACTTGTCCCTGGAGAAGGATGCACCGACGCCGCGAGCCATCCAGAATGCCAACCTCGGGCCGGTGATTGAGGTTTCTGAGGTTGGAGGACTGCACCACCACTACGAACGCCGGGCTGCATAATCTGCCGGTGTTTGATCGCGGCAATCCCCTATTGCGCTTCCGTCCTTTGCTCATTCGATGTGTCCGCCGCACCGGACAGAATCATTGACTTATTCCTAGGACGGGATATTCACAATGCGGCCGACGGCTCAACCGGCGGAAAACGGTCCCAATACTGCTGTATGGGATTTTGGCAAACGACACCGCGGCATTTTGGCAAACATTTCTACTTTGTGACTGACTTACCTTTCGGGAGAAAAAACAAAACGAGTCCAACAATGAGAATCCCAGCGCCGACGACCGTGCCGATGATATGCTTGGGACCAAAACCCACCCCATAGATGTGGAGCGGGCTCGCCAGCAGCATAAAAGCCAGCATCAGCACTCCCAACACAACCAATGCGAAGCCCCATGTCTTGGTTTTCATGTTCTTCTCCTTTCATGCCAATCCAACAAATTACAATCATACACTCTTATACAAATTAGCCTTTTCGGATCAAACATCCTAGCCGGGGTCTGACCCAATACCGTTAACTTAAGCCTATACCGGCGATTTTCAGGGCTTTGAGGAGTTTGCTTTCCTGCATTTTGGCCGATTTTTCACAGTCTCCGGATCTTCGAATCCGGCTCCATGAGCACTTTTTCGCTTAAGGTAACGGCATTGGGTCTGACCCGGCGTGCGAAGCAGGGAGACGGCTGCACCTTTCTTGGGTCAAACTGGATTTGTCGAATAGAAAAATACCCAAGGTCGTCCGACCGTAACGGGGTCTTGGGGCATCTTTTCCCAATTGCTACAGATTTTTTCCAGAATGGAATTTGGCAGACAGTCCGAATTGACCGCGTTTCGGATCAAATTCTGGGTGCAACCGCCGTTCAGGTCCTAACATAAGATGTTGCGTTAACTTCGGCTGGCCGCTCCAAGGCCGCCCCATCGCCGGTGGGGTCGATTATACATCGGAATCTGTGCTCGAGCTCGAGTCATGTGCACACCTCTGCCCAAGTGTGCCGGCCATGCTATTCGCTCACGAAGTCATATTTCGTCTATGTCGAGGTCAGGAGAGGCGGGCGCAATCGGTGGCGGTCTCGAAGGCAGCCTGGCACAGTGAATGTTCATTGGCTTCTCGAAGACTGAGATGGGGTCCAGATACGGTCATCTGGGAAACTATGCCGTGGCGGCGTTGACTCGCCCAAATCTGTCAGGTCAGGACATCACAGGATAATGTTCCCATTGATGCCTGGCGACGCCTCACCAACATAGGATATTAGATATTGGGAGTGCTTTGACTTTGCCCGTGACTTTGCCCGCGAGCACCCAAAATAACCCAAATTCACCCTACAATACCCAAAGTAGCTACGGTGGTAATGTTTTGACAAATCAAGCGTTTGCAGTAGTTAACGGAATCATCAGGTCGGACTGAAAATCCGTGTGTCGACGGTTCAATTCTGCCCCCCGGCACCACCTCAACCATTCGATTTCCAATCACTTACGCGTGCTCCGCGAAAATCTGGGACGACTCCCGAATCTCACGGGTTCGGGCATTCGGAGTCGCAGCTGCCCCCTTGTTTCAATATCAAATAGGCTCAAAAAGACGCCGATAGCCATATGGAAGCCTCTGGGCACAGTGACGGGGCTACACTTGGAGCAATTCTCAGGATCAGAACGCAGCAATCGGACGACAACTATGCAGCCAATCGGTAGTCGTGGTGCAGACCATTTAAAACAGGAACGGCCACAATCCTGCCGCTCAATGGCTTGGGATCAACCAATGCCTTATCGGGATCCGGTATCCCGTTCAGCCCTTGATGAACGCGGCTGTCGTTGTACCAGCCGATGAATTCTTTGAGTACACACCGAAGATGCCCTTCATTCCAGATCAAAACCCGGTCAAGGCACTCGCGGCGCAGGGTCCCTATCAACCGCTCGATGTGCGCTGCCGCGTTGGGTGCGCCATACGGAATCGGTATCCCCCGGATGCCCATCTCGCGCCACAGCCACACATCGAGTGCGGATCGACACGATACCCTCTTTCCTGCATTCTCAACTCGAATCGGGAGACCAAGCTGACCAAACTTCCCGTCGTTGTCGTGGAGCAAGAACTTGGGCTGCGCCTCGAAGCAGGCATTCCTGATCTGTTGTTTCGTCCACTCGAGCGTTGGATGATCGGTCACGTGCATGTGGATGACCTTTCGATTCGCGAGCTCCATGATGACGAAGACGTAAAGAACGCGAAACCCAACCGTGTACTGAACAAAGAAATCACAGGACCATATGCCCTTGGCCTGGTTCCTCAAAAAGCTTCGCCAGGCTTGGGAATCTGTAGGGCCCAAGCGCCTTTTAACCATGTATTTCCGGACGGTCGAGCAAGCGTGATGAATCCCGAACTTCACCTCCAACTCCAAGGCGATTCGATCCCCGCCGTACTCCGGATGATCGGAAGATATCCGCCGGATGAAGTTGATGTGTTCATTGGAAATTGGTGGTCGGCCCGACCTGCCCTGGGACATTGTTTGCCAGAACTCGCGAAACTTCCTCTTGCTCCATCCGATCACAGTCTCTGGTTTTACGAGGACCAACTCGGAGATCCAGTCTCTCCAAACCTTTGAGAGCAAGGACCAGAAAAACCGGTCCCCGCTTCTTAGCTGTGGCTTCTTCGACTTGCGTTTGTACACGGCGAGCTGCTGTCGTAACACGAGAATCCGCAACCACGCCACCCGATTGAACCACGCGAAGATTGCCAGATTGAGAGACTGAACGACCACGATTGTAAACAAAACCTTCATGCCGGAAGCATGGAGCCGAGAAATCAATAAGTCCAACAAAATCAGTTGGGACGCAATTTTCGCGGAGCACGACGGGTCATGCTAAGAAAGAATAAGCGCCGGCTGTCACCGGCGTAGCAGGCATCACAGGTTCCTTACTTACCATGTACCCGTTATGGTCGAAAAAGAATTTTTAACGAAAGAAGCCTGTGAAGCAATTCTAAAAGACTGGAAAAACCACAGGAATAATCCGGATGCGGTTTTCTTCTCACCACTCGCTATTGATGTAGCGGGTAAGAAAGAATAAAAAATTAAGGTTTTACACCCTTTACAAACACAATGTATATGAAACTGATAATTGCAACTATAATTATGTATGTTAACGTGGATAAGAACGAAGCAAAGAATCCCCTTACAATCCCTTTAACTTTTGAATAACCGGAATACTGAATAATTGCATATATCATAAATATCATACTTGCAATTAATCTTAAATTCCAGATATTAGGATAAATCCATGAGAGCAGCATAAATATCATGCTGAACAACAATGTTGTACCAATTACATACAAACTGAAAACAACACTCTCCGCATAATTTATTCCTGTTTTTTTCTTTATAAACAGTCTGACATAAAATGCAAATATAAGCGGCATAACATAATTGAGATAATTTACATTTGCGCTTACAAGGTGCTGGATCTCATGCTGAATCGCATGTAATTTTGCAAGTTCCGGTTCCGTCATCTCGCCTGAAACCTGGAATGTTGCTGTCATAAATGCAAAATAATTACCGCTCAGCCAGTGAAACATTAAAACATAAATTGTTTGAATGAATATGAAATAAGTAAAAGGCTTTATATATGATTTGCGCTTACCTTCAATATAATTATGTATTACCTCGCCCGGATGAAGTATCAGTTCTTTAAATGTATTGAAGATAGAAGATTCCCAATGGAACAGTCCATGAGTAACTTCCTTGAAAATATGTTTTACTTCAAGCCTTCCGGTAATTTTTTCCTGTCCGCAGTTAGAGCAGTACTTTCCGGATATTTCAGTTCCGCAGTTTTTGCAGGTTTCCATATTATTAAATATAATATGTTCTTTAAAGAAGGCAAAGTTATTATTCTGGCTGCGAATTCCGATGATTGTGAACTGTGATTCCAATCCATCGTGAACACCGTCGGAGCGAGGCGACGTTGGGTTTTGATATCTTGGCTAAAGTGTTCACCATCGTCAAACAAAAACATCTTGGAGATGGAGGCAACATCATCTCTGATGTGTTCCCGGGGGTGCGGGGGGTGCGCCGACATGGTCAATGTTTGACCAAGTAAGCGCCTCCACGACACTCAAAGCGCTTCGATCCCCGGGTATTGGAATAAAAACACCCTGTCGTTCGCCAAAACTGGGGCCGATCGTTTTGTGGTGAAATGCGTTACTTGTTTCGCCTCGCTTCATACTCTTTCTGCTGTAAGCCAAGGGTGCGCACTGCCGATTCATGGTGAGGCATGCATGCATCATCATCTGCGGGTGGTAAAAGGGATGGACTGGGCGTGGCGCTTCACGGGTTCTGAAACGGTTGTCCCTGCCAAAAACTCCATCCGAGCGGAATTCAGTACATTCAAGTGAGGTCCTGGCGACTACTGGGATTCCAGGATTAGCTGGAACCTGCACGACAGGAGCGAATAGGGAATCAGGGATTGGTTGTCAGGGGACACCTCGGCACATTAATCCCCAGTGTGAAACCGTTCGACAGGGAACAGAAAACGGGCGATCAGGCCGCGCGTCGCTCGTAACGATGATGAAGCCCACCCACTTTTGGAATCTCGACGATCCCACCGATATCGGGAGGCTGCACTTATCTGGCCTCTGGTGAATCCTTGTTCAGCGCGAGGTGACAGCGGGAATCGTGGTAGTACTCGATATAGGATCGAAGCGTCCGACGAAGTGATTCCTCACCCAGCACGACGATGTGATCCAGGCACTCGCGTCGAATCGGCCTGATCAGGCG
>JBGQNR010000217.1:0-10980 GCA_041501225.1 Acidobacteriota bacterium | reverse complement strand
GCGTCGCCGGTGACGCACGTTCTGCCAGCTATGCGCATCTGAAGTAGGCCCCTTTGGCTAAGAAAGCTGAACCGCAAGGACCACCAAGACCTCGAAGAAAAAATATCCTGGAGATTTTATCTTCGAGATCTTTATGGTCTTCGTGGTTCATAGTCCTCCATACCCCAAATCAATACAGGTTGTGGGTTGTGGAGCCAATTGAATAGCCCTTTTGGGGATTTTGGATTGCCGGCTCGGCGAAGTTTAAGGGAGTAAACAATCCAAAATCCCCAATCCAATATCCAAAATGGACAGGATTTGCGATGACAAAGGCCAACAAAGGCACGTTCAAAAACCTCAAGCTGGGAAAGAATGTCTATCGTCAACTGAAACGGCGGGGTTCGCCTGCGCCTCCGCCGCCGAAGCAGCATCCTGCCAAGTCTCCAGCGAAGCCCCATACTTGATCCTGTACTTTTCACTTCGCTCCGCACGGACTAGTGAGATAATAAAAAGATTTTGAGCGAAGCAAGCCCTCGTTGGAGGGGAAACCATGACGCAAGTTTCTCAAAAAGTAGTGGGTGTGATCCCTGCGCGGTTCGATTCCCAGCGCTTGCCCGGCAAAGTGCTGCGCAGGATTGCCGGCAAGGCGATGGTGCATTGGGTTTACGAAAATGCGGGAAAATCTCCGCTGTTGAACGAATTGCTCATCGCTACCGACAGCAAAGAAGTGCAGGACTATTGCCAGGAACACAATCTCTCCGTAGTCATCACCGGCAAGCACCCGTCCGGGAGCGACCGCCTGCACGAAGTCATGGAGCGCACCGACGGCGATATCTATGTAAACATCCAGGGGGACGAACCTACGCTGCGCCCCGATCATCTCGATTTGTTGCTGCGGCCGATCCTGGCCGGAGACATCGAGGTGTCGACTCTCAAGGTGGAAATCGATGGCGAGGCTGCCCGAGACCCGAATCAAGTCAAGGTGATCACCGACATCCGCGGGCGCGCACTTTACTTTTCGCGCTTTCCGATCCCCTACGACTGCGACGGCAGCGGCGGTAACAAGTATTACAAGCACATCGGCATTTATGCTTATACCCGGGCTGCGCTCGCACTTTTCCACCGGTTGCCGCAATCGACGCTCGAACTGGCGGAAAAGCTCGAGCAATTGCGCTATCTGCAAAACGGCATCCCAATCATGGTAAACGAAACGCCGTATGACACAATTGGCGTCGACACAGAGGCTGATCTGGAGCGAGCCATCGCGAGGTTTGCCGGGAATGGCCTCGAAAGCTCAGCCCCGAGGAATGCCGGGGAGTTGAAAAGGTAATCGGGCCGAGCGCGAATCTGCGATTGGATTCTATTCATTCATGACAGATCAGGTTTATTAGGCTCTATGTATTTTGTCTACAGCATCCTGATGGTGACTTTGGGCCTGGTACAGCTCCCGCTCCTTCTGGTCAAATGGCGCCGCTTCCGCAAGTATCTCCCCGGGCTGCGCCAGCGCTTCGGGCACCTTCCCGCCAGCCTGCGCGGCGATGGTCGACCGACAATCTGGTTCCATGCATGCTCTGTAGGCGAAACCCTGAGCGCTCAGCCGTTGGTCCACCTGCTGAGCGCGCGATTCCCAGAGGCGCGTTTCGTTTTCTCCACCATCACCAACACCGGGCAGGAGATCGCAAAGCTGCGTTTCTCCAAATATGGCGAAGGCAACACCTTCTTTTTCCCTGTCGACCTGGCGTCGATTGGCCGGCGCGTGATCGAATGGGTCCAGCCCGACATGATGGTGATCATCGATACCGAGATCTGGCCGAATCTCCTCCGGTTGCTTCATCGGCGCGGCGTCCCGGTGGTTCTTGTCAACGGCCGGATTTCGGCGGCATCGTTCCGTCACTACCGCCTGTTCCGGCCGGCTTTGCGCCGCATCTTTCAAAATTACAGCGTTCTGATCATGAAGTCCGAAGAGGACGCCGACCGTATCCGTTCCATCGGTGCGCCTCAGGACAAAGTCATGGTTACGGGCAACATCAAATATGATAGCGACCTGGTCGACAAGGAAGTAACCAAGGCACAGGTGAATGCTCTCGAGCAAGCGCTTGGGCTCGACCCGAATGAGGGCTTTTTGATTGTCGCAGGCAGCACCCACCCGGGCGAGGAGGAAACTCTGCTGGAAGTTCTCCGCCAGATTCGTCAGACGCCGGGGCTCGAGCAGACGCGGCTTTTGATAGCGCCCCGTCATCCCGACCGTTTCGATTCTGTGGCTGCTCTGGCCGCACGCGCCGGCTTCAGCGTCCAACGCCGCTCGCTCGGCACCCGACCTACCAGGAAAGCCGATGTGCTCATCCTGGACACGATCGGGGAACTCGCCACTGCTTACAGTTTTGCGACGGTCGTGTTTGTAGGCGGCACACTGAGTCGCCGCGGTGGACACAGTATTATGGAACCCGCCTTATATGCGAAGCCGATTGTGATTGGGCCCTCCATGGAAAACTTTCTGCAGATTATTGACGAGTTTCGGGGGCGCGGTGGTGTCAGGCAGATCAGCGCCGGCGAAGAGGATAGAAATTCGCAAGTTCGGCAGCTCACGGAAACCTTCCGGGGGCTGTTGCAGGATCGGTCAGCGCGTGACACCTTGGGAAGGGCCGCGTACTCAATATTTGAAGGTAACCGGGGTGCGGCTCACCGCACCGTGGAGAAAATCGTAAACCTATTTCCCCAACGCAAGGTGCGGACGTAGGGATGTCCCGGCTGCTAAAAATCACAAACTGTGGGGATTGTTCGATTTTTGCATTTGCAGCGGCGCGGTCCGTGAGAAAATGAAGCAGGTGGCATTCCACCGCTGGACTGGATCTTGCGGAGGTTTTTCATACCGCAGACAAGACATGGTCTGTGACCGATTCGAAACGACTTATTCATCGACCTTGAGGTGTGCCGTGAATAGAAAATGGGTCTTCTTGCTGTTATGCCTGGCGGTGCTCGTAGCAGGCACCGCGGTCCAACTTTCCTCGCAGGAGGCTGCCATGCCCGATTTGGCCGAGCTGCAGGCAATGACGCCCAGGTTCGCACCCGTGGAGGTCAGTGCCGACATCTCCCGTCTGCCCAGCAGCGAACAAAAGGCCCTGGCCAAGATGGTGGAAGCAGGACTGATTATGGATACGCTGTTTCTTCGCCAGGTCTGGTCCGGCAACGAGAACATGCAGTCCCAACTGCAGAAAGACAACTCCCCCCTGGGCAAGGCGCGTCTCCACTATTTCCTGATCAATAAGGGGCCATGGTCCCGGCTTGACAGCTATACCCCTTTCATACCGGGCGCCCCCAAGAAGCCCGAAGGTGCAAATTTCTATCCGTCCGGAGCCACCAAGGCCGCAATAGAAACCTGGCTAAAAACGTTGTCCGAAACCGAACGGGCACGTGCCACCGGGTTTTTTACTGTGATCCGGCGGCCGGCAGCCGGCAAACCAGGCTTTGCCGTCGTTCCTTACAGTGCGGAGTACCCGACGGAACTCGCCCAGGCCGCAAAGCTGCTGCGCGAAGCGGCTTCTCTCACTTCCCAGCCGACGCTCAAGGCTTACCTCACGAGCCGGGCGGACGCCCTTCTGAGCAACGACTATTACGCCAGCGATATCGCCTGGATGGAGCTGGATGCCAGCATCGAGCCGACCATCGGGCCGTACGAGGTGTATGAGGACGAGTGGTTCAACGCCAAGGCGGCATTTGAAGCCTTCATCACGATCCGCGATGACGCGGAGACCGCCAAACTGGCCAAGCTCGGAGCGCAGCTGCAGGACATAGAGAATAATCTGCCCATCGATCCGAAATATCGAAATCCGAAACTCGGCGGGCTTGCACCGATCCGAGTCGTCAACGAAATCCTGGCCGCGGGCGACGGGAACCGCGGCGTTCAGACCGCCGCCTTTAATCTCCCGAATGATGAACGTGTGGTCAAGGAAAAGGGCGCCAAGCGCGTCATGCTCAAGAACGTGCAGGACGCCAAGTTCCGCATCGCGCTCGTGCCCATATCCCGGATCGTGCTATCTCCCGCGGACCAGAAGAACGTCGCCTTCGATGCGTTTTTCACGCACACCGTGATGCATGAACTGATGCACGGGCTGGGCCCGCATGAAATTCATGTCGGCACCCGCACGACAACGGTGCGGCAGGAACTCAAAGACTGCTATAGCACGATCGAGGAAGCCAAAGCCGATATCTCAGGACTGTTGGCACTCCAGTATCTGATCGACAAGGGAGTGCTCGACAAGACCTTGGGGCAGACCGTGTACGACACCTTCCTGGCTTCCTCGTTCCGCTCGATCCGCTTCGGCCTCTCCGAGGCCCATGGCAAAGGCATCGCGATCCAGCTCAACTATCTCCTCGATTTTGGCGCGTTCAAGGTCGTTCCAGACGGCACCTTCGCCGTGAATCCGGCCAGGATCAAGGAGGGGGTCACCGCTCTCACACGCGAAATCCTGACGCTCGAGGCCGAGGGGAATTACACAAAGGCTCAGGACCTGATGAAGAGGCTGGCCGTCCTCCGACCGGAGATCCAGCGTGCGCTGGACAAGCTGAAGAGCATTCCAATCGACATCGAGCCGAAGTTCACGACAGCGGAGCGGTTGCTGGCAGGGGCGCCCAAGAATTCGCCGCAGTAACAGGGTAGGTGGGCGCCGGGCGCCGCACGGCGCTCAGTTGGCAAGTTTGTTCGACCTCAAGCCCCGGCCGGCGGCCGGGGCCTACTCGCTGAGTGCGAGACTTTTCGAAGAGGAGAGGTGGATGGCATGGAATAGGAATCACCAGCTCTGGTTGCTAGTCGCGATCATCTATATGGTCTGGCAATGCAGCAGTTGTCAAAGCAAGCCGCCTGCGGATCAGGCTGCGAAGCCAGGAGCTGATCACCAGCCTAATCAAGCGCTAGGCAGTCCCGGCACTCCAGCCGCGCCCCGTCAGGCCAGAATCGATGCGCCGGATGAACTCTTCCTCGGCGGCGAACGCGGGGCTCCGATCAAAATCGAAGTGTTCTCGGACTATCAGTGCCCTAACTGCCGTGAATTTTACCTGGCTACTCTAAAGCCCTTGATCGCCGAATACACCAACACAAACAAGATTAATAAGATTTACATCGTCTATCACGATTTCCCGCTGGAGATGCATCCGTTCGCCCGCAAAGCCGCGCGTTTTGCACTCGCTGCAGCGCGGATCGGCAGGGATCGGTGGCTGCGGGTAAACGATGCGCTCTATACGGATCAAGCACAATGGTCCCTGGACGGCAATATTGAAGCGGTGCTGGCAAAAGTGCTGGAACCGACGGAACTGGTGCGCATCGGAAATCTGGCGGCGGATCCGGCAATAGATTCTGCTGTGCAGGATGAGGTTCTGCTCGGGCAGAGCCGCGATATCACTTCCACGCCGACCTTTTTCATCAATCCTCAGATGGGCCCTCAGCAGCGAGTGGCAGGCTGGGTCACCTACAACACACTGAAGGATTTTCTCGACCGTCTTCTGAAGCAAAATGTACCTTGACATCTGAGCGCTGTGCGCCGCACGGCGCACAGATTCCAGTATCATCAGGTCCCAAGCCCCGTCCGGCGGCCGGGGCCTACCTGTCGGTTCGCCTGTTCTCGAACCCGACAGTTGGCTATGCGTCGGACTGCAAAGTTACGCGGAGATCATCGTCGCTTGCTGCGCGGGCAGGCTGCCAGAGGGCCGACAGAGAAACCGCTGCGGCAATTGTGGAAGCCAGCAGCAGAGTGAGAGGCGGATTGGGGCGAATCCCATAGAGAACACTCTCCAGCAACCGATTCGCGGCCAGCGCTCCTCCGAGTCCCAGCGCAATGCCCGGGACAATCGCGAGGAGTCCTTGTCGGATGACCAGCCACGCAATCCTCCGTTCCGTGGCACCGAGCGCGCGGCGAATTGAGAATTCGCGCCGGCGCCGCAGCACGGAGTAAGACACCACCGCATAGAGTCCGGCCATTGCAAGGAATATGGCGGCGGCGGCAAACACGCTGATGAGGAGCGTGTTGAACCGCGGCTGCAACAGCGAGGCATTCACGTAGTCTGCAAGCGGCTTAACATTGACGATCGGAACGGCAGGGTTGATTTCCCGCACGCGCTGCCGGATAGCGGCCAGGGTCGCTCCGGGATCCGTCTGGGAGAGGCGCACCACAAACGTCGTCGATGCAATCATCGGCGACTGGCTGAAGGGCACATAGAGCTGAGGATCGGCTGGCGCCGCCAATGTACCATTGTGAACGTTGCCGGCAACGCCGACGATCAGCAGCATTGGATTGGCCGAGCCCCCGGGTCCAAAACCTGCGTCGACGACGCGGCCGATCGGGTTCTCTCCCGGGAAGTATCGATTCGCCAGATCATGGCTGATGATCGCAACCCGGGGGTGTCCGAGGACGTCGGCGGGAGCGAAATCGCGGCCACTGAGCATGGGAGTGCCCATGGCCTGAAAAAATCCCGGGCTGACCAGATTAACTTCCGTTCCTGCAGAACGCCCGTCGCCGCTCCCATGGCCCGGAACATCGAACCGGATCGTGTACCGGAGCTCACCAAATGGCAACAGCGCGGTGAACGCGGTCGACTTCACGCCGGGCAGCGCCTTCACATCGCTGCGCACCCGTTCAAAGAAGTCGACTTGCTGCGGCGGCGTGTACAGGGCATCGGAAAGGTCGATCCGGAATGTCAACACCTCGGTAACATCAAAGCCCGGGTCCACACGCTTGAGGGTCAGGTAGGCCTGCAGCAGGCTGATGGAAGCCGCAAGCAAAGTCACAGTGATCGCGATTTCAGCGGTGACCAGGAGCAATCTCACTGCCGATGCATGGGCGCGCCGCCCAGTGCCGGGCGCATCGCGGCTGAGCTGCGGCCATCGGGTTCTTGCGCCCATAAAGGCCGGAATCATGCCGAATCCGGCAGCGGTCGCCAGACTGACCAGGAGTGAGATTCCGAGGACGCGGAAGTCGAATTGAACCCGTGCAACCGACGCGAGATCCGGCCCCGCAGCAAGAAGGAGAGGCCCAGTGGACAAAAAGGCGAGCACAACCCCCGCAGCCGCGCCCGCCAGCGCGATCAACACGCCCTCTACGAGCAGTTGGCGGGCAATTTGTGCGCGTGTTGCGCCCAGAGCCAGCCTGGTCGCCAGTTCTCCCCGCCGGGCATTTACCCGAATCAGGGCAAGAACCGCGACGGTCACGCAGGCAATGATCAATACGCAGGCAATGGCATAGGTCAACACCGTGAGCGGGGATGCAAGTGAGCCGGATACTTCGACGGCCAGCGGCACAACCAGTCCCTCTCGATCGATGTTTCGATTCGCACGCTCCGGAGTGCTTGCTGCAGCCAGGGTGAACATCTCGGCCTGCGCCTGCGCAAGTGTCGCGGCCGGTTTCAGGCGTGCAATCGCCTGCAGATCACGGGGGTAGGATTTTTCAGCCTGCCGCCGGTCGGTCTGAAGGTCGGCCGCAACCGTGGTATAGAGGTCAATGCGATCCATTCGGGTCGGAAACTGGAACCCGGGCGGCATCACACCGATAACGACAAACGGAACGCGGTTCAGATAGATGGTCTTCCCGAGAATGTCGGGCTCAGCGCCAAAGACCGCTCTCCATGCGGCATCACCGATGACGACGGGCCTGGCGCCGGACGCATCGTCGGCGCGCGTCAGCGCACGGCCGCGGGCTGCCTGTGCCTCCAGCACCGAGAACAACGAGCCCGAAGAAACGGTCGCCCTGAGTGAAGCAGCCTCACCGATGCCGGTGAGCGTATAGCGCTTGTTCCGATAGCCGGCCACGCCATCGAACGCGTGGTTGGCCTCGGACCAATTCATCAGCGTCGGATAGGAGATCGCCCCACGAACAAACACCAGGCGATCCGGGTCTGGAAAGGGGAGCGGGTGCCACAGTGTGCCGTTGAGCACGGAAAACATTGCGGTTGTCAGACCTATGCCGAGCGCCAGAGTCGAGATGGCGAGCAGCGAAAAAGCGGCATTCCTGCGCATCATTCGCGCTGCTTGCAGGACATCATGCCACAAGCCTGAGACCCAACCGCCGGCTCGAATGCCGAGGCCTGAGTTCGCCTGCTGATGAGCATTGAATATCGTCATCGGTATCCGCTCCGCTGCCCTATCCCCTGCAAGCGTGGGATCATAAATCTTGGTGTCGAAGTCATCTTACACGGGCTGGGCATACGATCATTAGTTTTAAAATTAGGCAGTGGTGCGGCAATTGACCTGGAGGTGGTACGCCTGGCAGGACTTGAACCTGCGACCCACGGTTTAGGAAACCGTTGCTCTATCCACCTGAGCTACAGGCGCATCCAATTGAGAGAACAATAGTTGCACGAATCGGCCACCCCCGTCAACCCTTGGAAAATGGTGGTTGTGCCGTTTTTGTGCCATTCTTAATAATCCCTGTCGTTGCTGAAAATTGGGTCCAGATTGAAATTGTCGCACTTACGGGATTCGGTTGTTAGCCTTCAGATCCATGAATAGTGTGCTGGTTTCATTGATTTCAACCCTCCTCGTCAGCTTTCGATCCCGCATCGCCCTCCAGGCGGAGATCCTGGCTCTGCGGCACGAAATCAACATGGTCCGAAGGTCTTCCCAAAAGCGGCCACGCCTGCGCGTATCTGATCGTATCCTTTGGGTATGGCTGTCGCAGCTGTGGTCCAATTGGCGCTCAACCTTGAAAGCCCGATAAGCCACTGTGTGTCGTGTGGGAGGTCATGACTCCCTTGAATTGATTTATTGGTGATGACAGGAACCCCAACGCCATCGTCGCGCGGGATTACCCGCACGGCATAGTCCGTTTTGGAGCGGGCCGCAGGCATTGACGTAAAACGATCGGCGTGTCTTCCGCCGAATGTATTGTATCTGTTGTGAAACGGGATGTCGACGCAACCCCCTCACTCGTACCTCAAGGCCTCGATCGGATGCAGCGCTGCCGCTTTCTGCGCCGGGTAGTAGCCAAAGAAGACGCCGACCGCACCCGAGAAGCCGACGGCAATGATCATCACGAGCGGCGAGATGGCCGTTTCCCATCCCGTGAAGTGCGCGAGCACCTTCGCGCTCGTGATGCCGAGGACGAGACCGCCCATGCCGCCGAGAACGCCCATCACGATGCTCTCGACGAGGAACTGCATCAGCACGTCCGAGCCGCGCGCGCCGAGCGCGAGGCGAATGCCGATCTCACGCGTGCGCTCAGTGACCGAGACCAGCATGATGTTCATCACGCCGATGCCGCCGACCAGCAGTGAGATCGATGCGATCGCCGCCATCAGCAGCGTCATCACGCGGGTGCTGCTCTCTGCAGCGGTGGCGAGGTCGGTCTGATTGCGGACCGTGAAATCATCCTCGTCATCGCCGGTGATGTGATGCGACTCACGTAGCAGCGTGTTGATTTCGTCCTGCGCAGCCGGGATGTCGCCTTCCGAGGCGGTGCTGGCGAGAATCTGCGGAATGCGGGGTTTGCCCGTGAGGCGGGTCGACGCGGTCGTGTAGGGGATCAAGATCACGTCGTCGGAATCGTTGCCACTCGCGGTCTGTCCCTTCGGCGCCAGGACGCCCGTTACTTTGAAGCGGAGTGCCGCAATCTGAATTTCCTGGCCGACGGGGTTGCTATCGGCAAAGAGGCGCTGTGCGACCGTGCGGCCAAGTACAGCCACGCTGCGCGCTGCGAGAACGTCATCGGGTCCGAAGAATGCGCCGGAGTCTGTCTGCCAGGCGCGGATCGTTTGGTAGTCGGTATCAACGCCGTTGATCATGGTGCGCCAGTTGCCGCCCGGCGCGATGACCTGGCTGCGGCCGACGATGACAGGCGAAACAGCCGCGACGGTCTGCGACTCGTTGCGGATCTTGTCGGCATCCGCGAGCGTCAGCGTCGCGAATGCCTGGGCGCCCTGGCTCACGCCGCCGCTGGTGCTCGCACCGGGCGTGATGACGATCATGTTTGTGCCGAGGTTGTTGATCTGTTCGTGAATCCGTGAGCGAGCTCCGTAGCCGACGGCGACCATGACGATCACGGCGGCTACGCCGATGATGATCCCGAGCATCGTCAGCATCGCCCGCATTTTGTTCTTGAGGATGCTCTGCGCGGCGAGGCGGATCAGTGTCGTCGATTTCATGCCACACTCCTGTCGAGATCTTCCAGGTCGCGGGCTGCGCTCTGCCGGTTCGTGACCGGCGCGTCGCGGCAAATCTGGCCATCGCGCAACTGGACGACGCGCGTCGCGTAGACGGCTACGTCGGGCTCGTGCGTGACGACGACGATCGTGATTCCCTGCTCGTTCAATTGCTGGAAGAGCGCCATCACCTCGATCGTCGTGTGGGTATCGAGGTTGCCGGTCGGCTCGTCGGCCAGGACGAGTGCCGGCTCCGTTACGAGGGCTCGGGCGATGGCCACCCGCTGTTGCTGACCGCCGGACAACTCGCTCGGCTGGTGATCGAGACGGCTGCCGAGTCCGACGCGCTCCAGCGCCGCGACGGCGAGCGCGCGGGTGTCCCGTTTGCGGCCGCTGCGGTCGTACAGCATCGGCAGCTCAACGTTCTCCACTGCGCTCGTCCGCGCCAGCAGGTTGAATCCCTGAAAGACAAAACCAAGCTTCTGGTTGCGAATCGCCGCGAGCTCGTTCTTCCCGAGTCCGTCGACCCGTACGCCATCCAGCGTGTACGACCCCGACGTCGGCGTATCGAGACATCCGAGGAGGTTCATCAGCGTCGACTTTCCGGAGCCGGAGGTGCCCATGATAGCCACGAACTCGCCCCGCGTGACGGTCAAGTCCACATTACTCAAGGCATGTACCTCGTTCGTGCCGATTACGTAGGTCTTCGTGATCTTATCCGTCTGGATGACGATGTCGTTCATGTCGTTCTCTTCTCTTAGGGCCTGTCAATGAATAACGTTTACACTTTGGCGCGAGCGCCGGGCGGGCAGATGCAAGGCGCCGCGACGCAGGCGATGTGATGACATCGTCGAGGAGCGGCAACGCCGCAGATGCCCG
>JBGQNR010000216.1:0-10991 GCA_041501225.1 Acidobacteriota bacterium | reverse complement strand
GGGCCTCCTGGGGACGGAATTGTCACTGCGGAACTCCCCGTTTTGGCACCCGCCTTTGAGCTCGCGGCGGCGGCATAGATCGTGCCGAACCGATCCAGCGCCAGCGAGCGAATTTCGTCTAGTGCTGTGTCAAGCAGCGTGAAGCCTTTCCCTTGGGCATTGACTTCGATGACCCGACCGCCCGGGGATGTGCCGGCCAGGAGGTTGCCGTTGCTCTCGCGCACAAGACACATGACATTGGCATCGTCCGGCTTGTAAAAAGTTGATTTCGCACCGGAGCGGTTGACCTTCAGGATCGTGCCCTTCCCTCCCGTCCCGACGTAGAGATTGCCCGCATCGTCGAACAAGAGGGACCAGATGTATTTGTCTTCCGGATTGCAGAACTCCGTTGACTGATTCGGACCCGTCACCTTATAAACCTTGCCGTCGGGGGAGGTGCCCACATAAAGCGTATCTGCGGAATCGAGCGCGAGGGCAAACACATCCAGTTCCTTGGTCTGGAAGTACACGCTCCCCTTTCCCTGCGCATCGACTTTGAATACTCTGCCCTCGTGGCCTGTCCCCAGGTAGAGGTTCCCTGCCTTGTCGCGCGCCATGGAAAAAATGTAGGGCTGGCCGGTGTCGAAGAACAGGTCATACGCCGGCGCCAGGAACAGTTTCCCTTCCGTACCAAGGGAAATGCGCGTCAGGGTGCCCTTCAGCAAATCATCCTGCGTGAAGTTCTCCCAGAATTGCGGGGTAACCGCCAACAGCAGCGTGCACGTGAAGGCCAGTAGGGATATCAGGAAGATTGGGCCGCGGTATCGCATCAATGACTCCGATTCTCTGAGTTCGGGAGGGCCCCCGGACGGGGCTGCGGTGCAAATCCAGGATTGGCAGCAGGCAAGAGGGTCTCCCGGTTAGGGTTTGATCACGAGGTTCAGCACCTTCAAACCCGATACAACATACTCGCTGGCAGGAAACTCATATTCCATGAGCGGAAGAGTCTGGATCGGGCTCATGCTGCCTGTGTTACGTTCCGAACGCAATATCGAGAGGATGGACGGAGGCAATCCGGGCAGGCCTTCACCATTGATCACGGCCCCCGCCTCGCGTCGGAAAAGGCGCAAATAGAGATGATCGTTCTTGCGCAGATTGTTCATGAACTTGATCAGCTGGGACAGGTCCCTGGGGATCAGGTCCTCACCCTGTTCACGCGCATCCATTTGCATGATGGTGGCACCGTCCGCCACCATAATGGATATCGGCCCCGGCGTAATCGAAGCCGGTATCTGCACAGGGTAGGATTCCCGCACGAGTTCCCCGTCCGGCTTCTGATAGAGAACGTCGAGACGGATCGATTCCCCCGCCTTAACCTCAGATCGATCGAGGCGCATGGAATCCAACACCGCGCTGCGGTCATCTTCCACGGAGGAAATTTCCAGATCGATGTCATCAAACTGCAGGTTTTTGTAGCCCAGCGCCATAAGGAAGTAGACCGGCGCTGCGATCGACATCGCAGCATGGGCGGAGGAGCTGCTTTCCGAGGTAAAACGATTCTCGATTTCGATCGGCTGCTCCCCCTTTAAACTGATCTTCCCTTTGACTCGGACCGTGGAAACCCCCATTGCCCTTTCGGTCGAATTGACCGATTCGTAAATGGTCAGGTTGAGCAGGAGCGGTGTCAGGAACCGATCCTGGGCAACTTCATAATTCCAGGTTTTGCGGATGCCCCGGCTCGTGGCCATGCGGATGCGCATGGGAATCATCTTGGTCGGCTCTCCCAGGATGCCGTAAACACCCAGGCTGCGATCCTGGCGCAGCGTGCCGATCGGGTCCGTGGTCTCGAGAATCTTGAAGGAGCTCTGCTGGCTGGGGAAAACCGTGAGAACCCTTCCTTTGTACATCGGCAACTGGCTGAATCCCAGGTTGAACAGCGGATGGCCGAAAGCGTACAGCTTCTTGCCGTCGACATAGGTTACCGTGCCCCCTGCGGAAACTTCAAAATCCCCGTGAACCAGAGGAATGACAAGATTGGAGCCCGGCTCCACCGGAGAATTGTCAGACGGCTGCGGCTGCGTTGGCCGGTTGCGCGCCTGCATCGAAGCGGCGCCGGATCCCTGCAGCATCGACAGCCCGTATGCACGGAATTGCGGCGCGAAAACGCGCAACGTTTCGGAGCCGAAACCGCCCAGATTGAGCGGAGTCGCAATTGGCAGCAGCGCGTGCCCGGCGAAAGGCTCCAGCAAAGGCTGCAAACGTGCGTCCAGCGCCGTCACTTCCATGCTCTGGCCGGAACCCAATCCTTCGGGAGTGGGCAAGAGATATTTATAGAACATGCTTTTCTTTATGATGACCTTGGACCCCGATACCCCGGTATCCGGTATTTCCGTGAACGCGTCCACCATCTGTTCAATGGGCGTGATCCCCCCAATTGCCTCCTTGGCAAAGGGAAAAGAAAAGGCAACGGCCCCCAGCAGTTTCCCATCAATAAATACCGGACTTCCGCTCATGCCTTCGAAGACTCCCGTTTGCGCAAGCGGCCCTCCCGTCATGCGTGCCAGGACGGCATCTCCCCCGGGACTCATGTGTCGCATGACCCCAAGAATCTCGACTTGGAATTCCTCTGGTTTGCTCCCCTGATAGCAGGTCTTGCCGATTCCTTTCATCCCGGGGCGCAGATCTTCAAGGCGAAAAAAGTCGTTTTGAGCCCAGACTTTGCCATGCAGCGGCAGGAAGAGGGCAAATACTGCCGCCAAAATCCATCTTTTTGTCATCGCTAAAAACACCTTTCCGAGGGCACTTCGCGGAAAAATTCCACCAACATAATGACGCTAATGTCGCTTAAGTATAGAGCCCGCATTCGAACACGGTCAAGTCATGGTCAAACGAATGACGATAACGAGTTCCCGATCGCGCAAAATTGCCGGCTTCTATATTCATCAATCGGCATTCGTCGTTGCTGTACCTGCTCTTTCCCGAATGGCGCTTAGATGAGGAGTAAGAATGAATCGCTTCAGGCGATGCCGTGACACGTGAGTCACATGATTTTCTTTCACTCCTCCAGGGCTCTTCGTGTTCCCTTGGTTGACCGGGGGGGCGCTGCGCTTGCCCCCGGCTACTTTCTTTTGGCCCCTCCGGGGCATGCGCTCGACTACTATCTCGTGGCTCACGCATGTGGTTGGCTGCTTTCACACAGCTCCGGGGCGTGCGCTCGATGGGAGCGTGGTATTTTGCGAGGAACTCGAGCGCCGGAGGCGAGCAAGACAGTAACCCCGGGCAAGCGAAGCGCCGCCCGAGGTTTGGTGAAACGTTAGCGAGAGCCCTGGAGGGGCGAGAGAAGAATCTCATCATATTTAAGTGTCATTCTTGTCTGTCCCTGATACTTTGTTTGTTGATGAACGGTTCCGGTATAAGCATGCGCACGGATTTGTGTCCAGACGTGACAGCGGTTTTGCTGGCCGGGGGCCGGAGCTGCCGCATGGGATTTGACAAAGCCTTATTAAATGTAGGCGGGACAACCATCGTGCAACTGCTCTCCACGCGGCTAGGCGAACTCACCGATGAGGTGCTGCTCTCTGCGAATGATCCATCCGCCTACGATTTTCTCAACCTCACGATTGTTCCCGATGTCTTTCCGGGATGCGGCCCGCTTGCCGGCCTCCATGCCGCTATGCTTCACTCGCGTCGGCCTTGGGTGCTTGCGCTGGCCTGCGATCTGCCGCGCATTTCCTCCAGCATGCTCAAAAGCATGATCCGGCACACGCGCGGATTTGACGCTGTAGTCCCCGTCACCTCCGGCGGCCGCCTGCATCCGGTTTGCGCTGCTTACAGCCGTGCTTGCCTCCCCACCATCGAACTCAACCTGCGGGCCGGTGAAAACCGTATGATCCGTCTGCTCGAGGAACCCAGCCTTCGAATAAAGCACTTAACCACCATGGAAGGAAGGTTTTCTGAAGCGGACCTGCTCGACATCGATGATCCCCAGGATCTCGAAGAATTCCTCCGGTTGCACAAATTCTAGGATTCACTATATATAGTGTCTCATTTGGCAAATGACCCATTATATTGCGATTTTTCGCTTGCCCGTCCTTCTCGCTGTGCTATAGTGGACGGGAATTTCGAGCCGTCGGGTTGGGGTGCAGGAAAACCCGGGGTTAACGCAGGACTTGGCACCGGCTAAACCATTGATTCGTCAATTCATAGTATGTGTTTGCCGGCACTGCTAGGTCAAGGGGGAAAATGACGCGAACCGTTCGGGCTTGAGGTGAAGGCTGAGCCAAACGGTCGCGCGTCTCTGGGGAATCAGGCATGCATCAAATCCGGAAGCTGGAAATCATTGGATTCAAGTCTTTTTGCGATCGCACTTCGATTGTCTTTCATGAGGGCTGCACCGCAATTGTCGGTCCCAATGGATGCGGCAAGAGTAACATTGCCGATGCCATCAGTTGGGTCGTAGGGGAACAGAGCGCCAAGAGCCTGCGCACGGACCGGATGGAAGGCGTGATCTTCAATGGCACCCAGGCTCGCAAAGCCACCAATTTCGCGGAAGTCGTCCTCTCCTTAAGTCTGACCGCCAATCCCAACCTGCCTGAAACATTGAATCTGAACCTCAACCCCGAAGGATTCGCAGTCGGGCGCCGGCTTTACCGGTCCGGCGAAAGCGAGTATTACCTCGATGGGCGGCGCTGCCGCTTGAAGGACATCCAGGCGCTGTTCGAAGGCACCGGCCTGGGTCCCAATTCCTATGCACTCATCGAGCAGGGCCGGATCGGCCAGATCCTCAGTTCCAAGCCGGCCGATCGGCGCGCATTGATTGAGGAAGCGGCTCGCATCACTCTGTTCAAGAGCCGTCGTTACTCGGCCGAGATGAAACTCGAGCTGGCCCGGCAGAACCTGCTCCGCATCAACGATATCGTTCAGGAAGTGACGCGCAACCTCAACTCGCTTCGGCGGCAGGCCGCGAAGGCACGTCGTTACAACCGCCTGCGTGAGGAGTTGCGTATCCTGCACAAGCTCAAACTGGGAATGGAGCAGCGCGAGCTGAAGGCCCGGCTGGAGCAGTGCTCGACGCGGTTCGCTGCCGCGCAAGAGCAGGAGCAGGAGATTCTCTCTTTCCTGGCGTGCCTGGAAGAGTCGCGCGCCGGCGGCCAGGAGCTCTGCCGCACTTGGGAGGAGCAGCTCAATGAGATCCGCGACCGCCTGGCAGGCCTGCGCGTCGAATCAGGCAATGCCGCGGGCCGGAGGGAGAGCCAGAAAGCGCAAAGCCGGAGCCTGACGGAGCGTTCGAATGAGCTCGACCGGGAGCTGGCGGCCATCGCGGAGCGCGAGCGGCTGGTCCAGCGCGAGCAGGAACGCCTGACCCAAGCCTCCGCAGCACTGACGGTGGAAATCGCAAGCGAGCAGCAGGTTCTTGAGAGCGAGCAGGCGCGCGGCGAGGTGCTCCAGGAAGCCCAGCGCGCCACCGAGTCGAAAATCGAAGAGACACGGACTTTCCTGCTCAATCGAGTCGGGAGGCTTTCCGACCTGAAGAATCAGCATGGACGCTGCGAGGAAAACCTGCAGCGAATCCTCTCCAGAGTCGACCGGATCCACGCGGAGCAGGAAGTCGAGGCCGGAGAGCGCTCCCGCCAGCAGGAACAACTGGCCGGATTGCGCACTGGATTCGATACCAATGCAGCCAGGTTGAATGAAATCGCCGATCGGCAGGCGGATCTCGAGATGCGTTCGGCCGACGTCGCCAAACGGCTCGAGACGGCTTCATCAGAACTCAACAGCCGGCAGGAGGAGTACAGCATCATGCAGCACCGCTGCACTTCTCTCGAAGAGGTGGAGCGGCGGCGCACGAACTATTCCGAAGGAGTCCAGAAATACCTCTCGACTCAGGTACCAGGGGAGCAAGCCCCGTCAGCGCAGACGCTGGCGGACCTGCTCGATACCGATCCGGCTTACGAGCTCGCCGTTGAGGACTACCTGAACGATCCATTGCAGTACATCGTCGTGGGCGGTCTGGAAGACGCCGTGCAGAGCGTGGAACGACTCAAGCGCATCGGCGCCGGCAAATGCACTTTCATGACGCTGCGCAATGGTCATTGCCATCACGCCCCCGTGAATCGTCCCAAACTGACCGGGTCAGGCGTGGTCGGCTACCTCGACGAGCTATTGCATATGCGCGACGATGTGCGGGAAGCCTTCGAGCGCGCGCTGCCTGATTTTGCCTCGACCGTCATGGTCTCCGACCTCCCCACGGCGTTTAAGGTCGCAGAGACTCATTCGGAAATGAGTTACCTGACCCTGAGCGGTGAAGCCTACTCTCCCAGGGGCACGCTTTCTGCAGTCGGCGAGAGGAAAGCGATGGCCGGTTTCCTTACCCTGAAGCGCGAGAAACGCGAGCTGGAGCGCAACCTGGTGTCACTGCGCGCCAAAATCGACCGGACGCGCACCGAGGTAGCCGGCCTGAAAACGGACCTGTCCGCAATCATAGAAAGTCTGAAATCCCTGGGCGTCGAAGCGCGCAAACTCGACATTGAAAAAGTCGTCCTGCAGCACCAGATCGAGCGCCTCGAAGGCGAACTGCGCAAACTCCTGCAGTCGGAAAATGTCGCGGCCATGGAGCTCTCCCAACTCCTCGCGGAGAAATCAGGATTGGAGGCCCAGCGCGGCGAGGCAACCGCCGGCATCGAGGAGATCGAGCAGCGAAGCCGCGTCAGCAGTGAAGAACTGGCCGAACTGACCACCCGGCTGGAGTCGCTCAAATTCGAGAGCCAGGAGCTCTCGAAGACGCTGGCAATCCTGGCTTCGGCGCACGCGGTCAAACGGGAGCGTTTGTCCGGTATCGAGACGGAGCGGCAAAGACTGGCGCGGGAAGGCGAGGAGGTTCGTCGCCGCACCCGGACCATTCACGGCGAAAAAACCCAGGCGCAAGCCAGCGCAGTTGAGCTCGAACAGGCCTGCACGCAGACGGAAATACAGATCGCCGAATTGGCGCGGCAGATCGGCGAAACTGAAGTAAGCCTCGCGGAGCGGCAGATGGAGTTGACGCTGCAGCGAGACGCCCTGGCCGCACTCGAAGAGCAGCTGCGCGCGTCGCATGCCGAGCGCGAGACCGCCATGGGAGTGCGCGGCGCCATCGAGATTGAAAAGACGCGCATCGAAAGTGACCTCGAACACCTCGGACGCAATTGCGAGGAGGAATTCCACCTGCACATCCAGGAAATCCTCATGCAGATCGAAGAGCCGGATTGGCAGCGCGATCCTGCCGAAGTGATTCAGTCCTTCGAGGCCACGCGGGAACGGATCGAAAGCTTCGGAGCCATCAACATGAGGGCTCTGGAGGAGTATCAGGAACTCGAAGAGCGGTATCAGTTCCTGAGCAGCCAGCGCGCCGACATCGAGCAGTCGATCGCCGACACTCAGAAGGCCATCGCAGAGATCAACCGCCGGTCCGTGGAACAGTTCCAGGATGCGTTCAAAAACATCCGGGAGAACTTTATCGAGGTCTTCCAGATTCTCTTCAAGGGCGGCCAGTGCGATCTGCGGCTGCTGGATGAAGGGGATCTGCTCGACAGCGGCGTCGATATCGTGGCGCAACCGCCGGGTAAACGGCTGCAGAACGTGCTCCTGCTCTCCGGCGGCGAAAAGGCTCTCACGGCCCTGGCTCTGCTGATCGCAATTTTCCGCTACCGTCCCAGCCCGTTCTGCGTGCTCGATGAAGTGGACGCTCCGTTGGACGACGCCAACGTGATCCGCTTTACCGAATTAATCGCTGCTCTGGGCAAAGAGACGCAGTTCATTCTCATCACCCATAACAAGAAAACGATGGAAATTGCCCAGACCCTCTACGGCGTGACCATGGAGGAGCCGGGCATATCCAAGATCGTAAGCGTGGATTTCCGTACCCAAGAAGAAGCACTGGCAAGCTAAAAACACTCGGGCACGAACTGCACAAAAATTCGTGTTTTTCGTGGCTGCGTTTTATTTGATCACCGGGATTCTCGATGACTGATCTTTGCGTGCAGACCGATTTCAAGGACCTGAGACTTTTCCGCCGCGGCAAAGTGCGCGACGTGTACGAAGTCGGCGACCGGCTCTTGATGATCGCCACGGACCGGGTTTCCGCCTTCGATGTCGTCCTGCCCACGCCCATCCCGATGAAGGGAGCGGTGCTGACCCAACTCTCCCGCTTCTGGTTCCGCATGATGGAGGACATCGTCCCGAATCATCTGATCGCCACGGAGGTGGATGAGTTTCCCGAGGAGCTCCGGCCATATCGAAATACCCTGAAGATGCGCAGCATGCTGGTGGCGAAGGCCGAAATCTTCCCGATCGAATGCGTGGCACGCGGTTATATCACCGGCTCGGGCTGGAAGGAATATCAGGAAAACGGCGCCGTCTGCGGCATCCAGTTGCCCCGCGGCCTGCGCGAATGCGACCGGCTGCCGGAGCTCATTTTCACGCCGGCTACCAAAGCCGAGACAGGTCACGACGAGAACATTTCCTTCGAGCGCATGGTAGGAATTGTCGGCGCGGACATCGCCGAACGATTGCGGGACCTGACCTTCAGGATCTATCGCCGCGCCGCCGATTACGCGCTTCAGAAAGGAATTATCCTTGCGGATGTGAAATTCGAGTTCGGGCTCCATGAAGGCCGCATCGTCGTGTGCGATGAAATCCTGACCCCGGATGCCTCGCGCTTCTGGCCATTGGCCAGTTATCGGCCGGGCGGCCCTCAGCCCTCGTTCGACAAGCAATTCGTGCGCGACTACCTGGAGAAGATCCGCTTTAACAAGCAGCCGCCCGGACCTGAGCTCCCAGAGGCGGTCGTTAGAGGCACCAGCGAGAAATACCTCGAGGCCTACCGGCTGCTCACCGGATCCAGCCTAGTCTAGCCCGTCCGCAGTGGGCGCCGGGCGCCGCACGGCACTCAAATTCTACGATGATTCGATCCCATGCCCCGTCCGGCGGACGAGGCCTACTCCCAAATCCAAAATCCAAAATCCCCAATCCAAAATTGATTTGATTCATGGGTGGCAGATCCGTTAAGGTGAATAACTACTCGGCACCTTCAGGGCCAAACCTGGATTCGATGCGCTTCGCTGGAATCGGAAGTCGCGGAGTCAATGGTGCAAACCAGGTCAGACTCGAAGAGTCGGGACGAGAAGGAAAGCCTGGCGGCAGTTCTCCTGGAATCAACGGGGCAATGTGACATGCAGTGGGACCAGTGGACGTTTCTGGACATCATCTTTATCGTGATCATCCTGGTTTCAACAGGCTTTGCTTTGAGGAAGGGCCTGATGCGGGAAGTGATCAGCCTGGTGGCCCTCATTGGAGGATTGCTTCTGGCCGCCTTCTATTATCAGGCCATAGCGCGCCTGTTTCTGGATCTCGCGAAGACGGAAGCGGTGGCTGATCTGATCGGCTTCCTCATCATTTTCCTGGCGACAATTTTGATCGGAGCGGTCGCAGCATGGCTTGTCAATCGATTCGTCAAGATGGCTTCACTCGAATGGATCGATCGATTGATGGGCGGAGTGTTCGGCTTTCTCCGGGGTTGGGCCATGTCCTCCATCATCGCCCTCGCTCTCATCGCCTTCCCGGTGCGTCAGGAGATCCTCGCACGGTCGGTTCTCGCTCCTTATTTGCTCGCCGGAGCCCGAGCCGCAATCTTGCTGGTACCGGGTTCATTAAAGCTCAAATTCTACGAGGAATACCAAAAGATCTTGCAGACTTGGAATCACAACAGGAGCACTCGATGAGGGAACCTACGGCAAAACTGCAGCCCCGTCTCAAGGATCGGCTGGAAAACATCTGCGTTGAGATGATCGACAAGGGTATTCTATTTACCGAGGCGGCTGAACAGTTCGAAAACTGCTTCATCGCCGAGGTGGTCAAGCGCAATCAAGGACACCTCATGCGGACTGCAGAGCATCTGGGCATTCATCGCAACACCCTGACCAAGAGATTGCTTCAGTACAAAGCCAAAAACGCGCGCAAAGCCAGCTAAACCACCACCTTTGAATGCTTATTTGGAGTAGGGTTAATAAGCGCCCGTGCGCCCTTGAGCCAAAGCCTATGGGGATCGCCCCCTGGGCTGTCACGTAATCGACCACGCCTAGAAGGCGTGGCTTTGGCCTGCCCCGCACAGCGGGGCGAACCACGGGGATTTAAACCACGAAGACCTCAAAGACCTCGAAGTGTCTTCTTTGAGGTCTTCGTGGCCTTCGCGGTTCAGTTTTTCCGGCCAGGCGGAATGCGCGATACGGCCCGCCGGAACGGCGGGGCCTGTCAGGGTCGCACGGCCAGAGGCCGTGGATTTAGCTCGTCTTAAACACCCAATGCCGGGCTCATTCCTGCGACCGGCGTACCCGCCCCGCGGGTCTTGGGGTTGACGGGAGGGAGCGGGTCATATATTATTAGCACTCGCTCTGATCGAGTGCTAATTGATGAGGTTAAGCTATTAGGATTCAATAAAATAGCGAAATACAGCGAAAGAAGGAGATGAAGGGAATGAACGTCAGACCTTTGCATGATCGAGTGCTCTTGAAACGCATCGAGGACAAGAAAGTGATCAAGGGAGGAATTATCATTCCTGACACGGCGAAAGAGAAGCCGATGGAGGGAGAGGTGATTGCCGTGGGACCGGGCAAAATCCTGGATGATGGCAAGCGGTCGCCGATGGATGTCAAAGCGGGAGACCGGATCCTGTTCGGCAAATACGCCGGCTCGGAAATCAAGATTGATGACCAGGAATACGTCATCATGCGGGAAGAAGAGATCCTGGCTGTGCTGGGAAAATAGCGGCGATCAAAAGATCACAAGGATAGAAACAGAAGAAAAATAGGAGCAACAAGAAAATGGCTAAAGAGATCGTGCACGGTGAGAGATCCCGCCAGGCTCTGTTGAGCGGAGTCAACCAGCTGGCGGATGCGGTAAAGATCACGCTGGGCCCCAAGGGCCGAAACGTGGTCCTGGACAAAAAATTCGGCTCGCCGGTCATCACCAAGGACGGCGTG
>JBGQNR010000215.1:0-11158 GCA_041501225.1 Acidobacteriota bacterium | reverse complement strand
CGCCCAGACATTGCCGCGGGGATCGGTGTACGGCGCGAAGGCCCCGGCATTAATACGAATGGGCTTGAACGCAACTCCCTGGCTTGAGCAGATACTGCCGGCCATCGCCAAAAGCAGTAATGAAGAAGTCATAACAACACAGAGATTACAAATGGGATTTGTCAAGCGCATACGGGACCTCATTTCTCTTGGTTGTGGTCTTCAGAAACTGCCGGTGGCTGGATTTCGATTGCATAAATGGGTCACACCCTACAACAAGCCTACAATCGAATGCATCTCGATTCCACAGCGGAATGGATCTGGCAAAGTTCATAGCGCTTTCCATGTTTTGGCGTGCTCGCAATGTCTGCATGAAAACCTTCCTTACATCGACACACGGTCCGGCGGCATTTTCGAGTAGAATGGTGTCCCGGGTCGCGGGATCCCCGGCAATCCTGGTGGGTTGGACAAAGCGAAAAACAAAAGAGAGCGCACCAGACACAGTCTCAACAACCTCAGTACGGGAGGATAGAAATCATGAACCTCATCAACCTGCTGCTTTTAATCCTGCCCATCATGGCGCAGTCCGGCAACTATACGGCGCAGCGCAACATGATTGACGGAATCGAAGTGATCCAGCTCAGGGATATGGCGCATAAAATCGAAGTCTCCATCGCGCCGTTCCTCGGAAACAACGCATACGAATTCAAAGCAAACGGAAAGCACGTCCTGTGGTCGCCGTCTCAGAATCTCAAGGAGCTCATGGATAGGCCGGTTCAGTTCGGCAATCCCCTGCTCTCGCCCTGGGCGAACCGGATCGAGGGAGACGCGTATTGGGCCAATGGGAAAAAGTACCAGCTGAATCCCGAGCTCAAAAATTACCGATACGATGGCAGGAAAAACCCCATGCACGGCCTGCTCGTCTACGCAAAGGAATGGAAAGTGATCCGCGTTCAGGCCGACGGCCGCTCTGCCAGCGTGACTTCACGCCTCGAGTTCTGGCGCCGGCCGGACTGGATGGCGCAATTCCCATTCGCGTACAACCTCGAGGTGACCTACCGGCTGATGGATGGCGCCCTGGAAGTGGAAACCGCCGTCGAAAACATGTCCTCGGATCCGATGCCTCTCTCGCTGGGCTATCATACGTACTACCGAATCGACGATTCGGCACGCGACGACTGCAGCATTCACGTGCCGGCGCGAAGTCAAGTGGCGGTATCGGACACCCTGATCCCGACCGGGGAAATGAAGCCTGTGACGATGGCCGATTTTCAGCCGTTGCGCGGATACTCCCTGGATACCGGATTCACCGAGCTGGCGCGCGATGCCGCGGGCCGCGCCGAGTTCCGGGTACAAGGAAAACAACAAAAGATCAGGATCCTCTTCGGCGCCAAATACAATGTCGCCGTGGTGTACTCCCCTCCGGGGCGCGACTTTGTCTGTTTCGAACCCATGGTCGGCACAACCAATGTCTTCAACCTCTCGCATGCCGGGCTGTACAAGGAACTGCAGAGCATTCCGTCGGGAGGCTCCTGGAAAGAGAGTTTCTGGATCATCCCGGAAGGTTATTAAGCTGTATCCCGTCCTCAGGCTCTCCGGAAATGGCTTCTAAGGATCGCTGGGATTGTGGGGCCATCTTCATCCCTGCAGAATCGGCCTCGATCAGGATATCTTTTTCGCCGCCCATTCTATGGTCATGCCGGCGCCCTCGATCTCGCCGGTGAGCTTGAGCTCGCTGCCGCTCAGCTGACCCTTGTAATTGACCTTCATTTCGTTATCCTGAAATTTGATTGTGACGGTGAACGACAGCTTATCGCCATCTACCTTTCCGTTCTCCAGGATGGATTTGCCAAACGTCGGGCTGGTTGTCTCACCAGTCAGTTTGTTACCTTCAACCTTAAACACAAAGGTACGTTCCATGGGGCCGTTCTGCCCGTTGGATGTGGCCTTCCAGGTGCCGGAGATATCGGCTGCCATGGCAGTCAAGCCGCAAAGAGAGAACATAGCAATCAGTAGCAACAAGCGTTTCATATGAAATTCCTTTCTTTGCCGGGGAATCCGGCAATGATGTTGATTGGATCACTTGCGGAATGGCTGATCCGCCGAACGGCGTTTTGCCTTCCCATCCACGACGGTTCTGGGTTTCCACTGCCGGGCGATCTCCACGTCTGCCAGGGCCTTTTCAGTGAGGGCCGGGATGCTCACAAAGCCCACACGGTTGTATAGATGCGGCTGCGTGTATTGGGCGGTGTACGCGCGCGAATATGACCGCCAATGCTCGGCCGCCGCTTGAAGATAGCGCAGCGCCTCCTGCTTTTTTGAATCCTCGGAGCTGCCGTCAAAAAGAGCCAGTTCCGCAGCACCCCGGATCTTCGCCGCATAATACCGGGCCAGATCCGACATGGCTTCGATGTCTCCCAGGGTAAGCCTGAGTTCCTTAGCCATTACAATGCATAAGGAGCAACTTGCAGAGGAGAGCCGCTCGACGGGAAAGGCAGGAAGAGCTCGCGGAGCACTGTGCGCGATCTCTGAAGCGGCAAAGGCAAGCTGGGGTACGGCAGGGTCATAGAACAGCGCCGGCATCGGCTGCGAGCCGACACCTGCGGCACCGGCGAAGCCCGAGATCAGAAGGAGTGCCAATTTATGTGCGAACATGGGATCACCTCGCTCCCGACTATACTGCGAATTGGCCCGTCACGCTCAACAACTTTGTGAGGCGCTGAGCTTCCTGTCGAGGGCGTCCCTCGCCGCCGCCGTTCTGAATATCAAACCGCGGTCGCGTTTCGCCTCCAAGCGGGCGCGCGCAGGCACAGCGCCGTCGATGCAGCCGGCCCGGTGGCGCAGGCGTTCCAGGGCACAACAATTTCCTTGCCGGTTGGAGCAGATCAAGATAGAAACTTCTGGGACGCCAGAAGATTGCGAAGGGATGTGCCTCAAAAGATAGAAGGATGACGGAGCCATGAAAAAAATCCATTTGCTTTCCATTTTCTTTCTGTTGACGTTTCCAGCGCTGCTGCAAGCCGCAAAAACGATGGAGATCTACGTCATAGACACGGAGGGGGGCAAATCGCTGCTGATCGTCTCTCCTTCGGGCCAGAGCATGCTGGTGGACACGGGATTTCCCGGTAACAACGATCGTGACACCAACCGAATCGTGGAAGCAGCCCGGGCGGCCGGCGTCAAGAAACTCGATTTTCTGGTCGTGACCCATTATGACCTGGATCACGTCAACAATGTGCCTGCGACGGTTGCGAAGATCCCGGTCGCCACCTTTATAGATCATGGCCCGCCGGTTGTGGGAGATCCGGGCACCACCAAGGCCGTGGCCGCCTACCTCGATGTCGCAGCCAAGGCCAAACGGGTCATTGTGAAACCGGGCGACAAAATCCCGTTCCAGGGTGTAGATGTGCTCGTTGTGACCTCGGCAATGCAGGTAATCAAGGGCGGAGTGAAGGGCGGAGGCGCGGCAAATCCTGTCTGTCAGAACTCGCCTGCGAAACCGGCTAATGACAGGGTCGACAAGACGGAAAACGCGGCATCCGTCGGCCTACTGTACACATTCGGGAAATTCCGAATGCTCGACCTTGCGGACCTGATCTGGAACAAGGAAATCGAACTCATGTGTCCCAAGAATCCGATCGGGACCGTGGATCTGCTAATGGTCAGTCATCACGGCAATGATCTCTCGAACTCGCCTGCCCTGATACACGCTGTGCATCCGAAAGTGACCATCATGAACAACGGCGCGAGGAAAACCGGCGCCCCGGTCGTCCTCAAAACCATCAAATCCACGCCGGGACTGGTCGCTGCATATCAGCTGCATTGGTCTGAGAACGCGCCCGAGGATAATCCGCCCGACGAGTACATCGCCAACCTGCGGAACTCTCCGGACGGGAAATGGATCAAGGTATCGGTCGAAAAAAACGGAACGTTCACGGTAACGAACGGCCGGACTGGCGTCTCCAAAACGTTCAAGAAGTAAGCGCGGAAGCGGGTTTCGGTTCAAACCCACGCTGAGATTCGGCGTAGAGTGGTTTTTGAGATTCCGGAATGAGCTTATAATCGAATCTCTCCCGTCAATTCCGGATCTGGAAGCCAGACGGATCCGTCTGAGGAAAGCTTTCCACCTGACGGACCCGTGGCGATTCAACGGGCGTTAAGACATGAGGGGACAAAGATGACCGACACATGCGGGAACTACATTGGCGGACAATGGGCAGCGGCGCGCGATTCATTCAGCTCCATGAATCCGGCAGACACGCGCGACGTGATCGGCAGGTTTACGGCCTCGGATGTCGCAGATGTACGCCGCGCCATCGATGCCGCCGAAGCGGCCCTGCCGGCCTGGAAGGCGCTGTCGGGCTTTGCGCGCGGCGAGTTTCTGCGCAAGGCTGCCGACATTCTCCAGAGCAGGCTCGAGGAAGTCGCCCAGGCGATGGTGCGGGAAAATGGAAAGACCGTCGCGGAAGCGCGCGGCGAGACCGCTCGAGGTGTCGCCCTGCTTCGGTTTTATGCGGCCGAGGGGGTGCGCCCGTGCGGCGATGTCATCCCGTCGGTGAATCCGCGCACCTTTGTCTACACGACCCGCGTGCCTCTCGGGGTGGTAAGCGTCATCACTCCCTGGAATTTCCCGGTGGCCATCCCAATCTGGAAAATCGCTCCGGCATTGGTTTACGGCAACACGGTCGTGCTGAAACCGGCGAGCGCGACCCCCCATTGCGGCGTGCTCGTCGCCAGAATCTTCGAAGAGAGCGGAATCCCACCGGGGGTTCTGAACCTGGTCACCGGCGGAGGAAAGGACATCGGCGAGGAACTGGTCAAGAATCCGAAGGTCCACGGCATCACGTTTACGGGTTCCAATACCATCGGCCGCCGGATCGGAGCGGGGGCCGCGGAACGGGGGGCGAAGTTTCAACTGGAAATGGGGGGGAAGAATCCCGTTATCGTAATGCCGGACTGCGATCTGGAACAGGCTGCGACCTTGGTCTTGCGCGGCGCCTTCGGTTACGCCGGCCAGAAATGCACGGCGACATCACGCGCCATCGTGCTCGAGGGAATCTACGACTCTTTCGTGGAGAACCTGCTGGGCAAAGTCAAGGCTCTGAAAGTCGGGCCGGGAACCGACGAGAGCAATTTCGTACCGCCCGTGGTTTCCGAAGAGCAGCAGCGGAGCATTCTGAACGCGATTGAAAGGGGGAAAGCCGAGGCGCGCCTGCTGTGCGGCGGCGGTGTCCCGGCCGGAGAGACCTACGCTCACGGTTTCTACGTCGAGCCGACCGTTTTCGCTGATGTCCCGGCCGATTCGTCCCTGGCGCAGGAAGAGATCTTCGGCCCGGTGCTGGCGATCATGCGGGCCCGGAACCTCGACGAAGCGATCGCCCTCGCGAACATGGTCCATTTCGGACTCTCGGCTTCGATCTTCACGCGCGACCTGAATGCGGTCCAGGAGTATGTGGGTCGGATCGAGGCGGGGGTCGTGAAGGTCAACAGCGAGACCGCCGGGATCGAGCCTCAGGTCCCCTTCGGAGGAATGAAGGAATCGTCTTCCCATTCGCGCGAACAGGGGCGCGCCGCAATGGAGTTCTTCACGAGCATCAAGAGCGTTTACGTGGACCGGGCAGGACTTTAAGAATGAAATACAGAGGGCCATCATGAAACTTTGTCGCTTCTGGAGACCGGATCGAGGCACTGCTGTGGGGCTGGTTGTTGGGGATGAAGTCTACGATCTGAGTGCCATCGATGCGGATCGGTATGGTTCTTTCACCGGACTCATTCAATCCGAGGACCTGGCGGAAGAACTCCGCATCGTTCTCTCCAGAGCCGGCAGCCCCTGCTGCTCCTGGTCGGAGCTCGACCGGCCGGCGGGACCCGATACGCCGCACCTCCTCGCGCCCGTTACGAAGCAGGAGGTCTGGGCCGCAGGGGTGACGTACCTGCGCAGCCGTGACGCCCGCATGGGGGAAAGCCCGCAAGGCGGATCATTCTACGACAAGGTTTATCATGCCGCTCGGCCGGAAATTTTTTTCAAGGCGACGGCTCATCGCGTTTCGGATCCCCACCAGCCGGTCCGCATCCGCCGCGATTCCCGTTGGAATGTTCCCGAGCCGGAACTCGTGCTGGTAGTCAACGGCAAGGGCGCCTTGGCCGGATTTACCATCGGCAACGACATGAGTTCGCGCGACATTGAAGGGGAAAATCCGCTCTACCTGCCACAGGCCAAGGTGTACAAAGGATGTTGCGCGCTCGGCCCCGCAGTGGTGCCGGCCGGTGCGATCGAGGATGTGCGGGCGCTCACCATCCGGCTCCAGATCAGCCGCGGCGGCGCAATCGTTTTCGAGGGGAAAACGTCGATCGCACAGATGAAGCGAAATTTCGGCGAGCTGATCGAGTATCTATTTCGTGAACAGGAATTCCCCGACGGCGTCCTGTTGATGACCGGCACGGGCCTGGTCCCGCCCGACAGTTTCACCCTTCAGAGCGGAGATGTCGTGGAGATCACAGTCCCGGAAATCGGCACCCTCCGCAATCCCGTGGCGTAACGCCGGTAACGCGAAAGCGCAACGGCGCGAGAACGCCAATCGATATTGGCAGCAAAAAGCGCAGGGGCATGGTTTCCATTGCGCCTCTGCGTCATCGCGCTTTTGCTTTGGGCTTGGTCTGAATCCAGGATTACGGTCTCGGGTCTTTGCGCTTCCTGTAAGCCTCGTACGCGGCAGCACCCAGTTTCTGCTTCAGGAACTCTTCGTATTCCTGGATCAGCGCGGGATCCTTCGGGTTGCTGTAAATGTCCGTCGATCTGTACTTGTTCTGGTCGAATTTCATCCGGGTCCACTCGTCGTGGATGTGCGTGATCCTGGCGTTGTCGACGAAAGCCTGGACCGACTGCGGCGGAATGAAGTTGATCCCCTCGCGATCTCCGAAGACCACATCGCCGGGCATGACGGTCACATTGCCGATGCGTACCGGCACGTTAATCCCCGTCACCATCAGGCCCTGGATCGCCGGCGGAACCGCGGCCCGGAAATAGCCCGCCATGCCGAACGTGGCGATCCCTTCAAGGTCACGGATGGCGCCGTCGATGACAAATCCCGCACCCGTCTTCTTCCAGATGTAGTAAGCCAGGTTATCGCCGATGATGCCGCCGGCATTGATGTTTCCCCCGGCGTCGATGACGATGACATCGCCGGCCTGAAGGACATCCAGAGCAGACTGGTGGTTGAGTGGACCCGTATTCCCATTCTTCCTCCAGTCTTCGGCATCCGGGCCGGCGACTTCCGGCCTCGTGGGCATTAATTGCAGGGTAACGGCCCGCCCGATGAGCTTCTTGCCCGGATTCAAAACCTGGAAGCCGGATACGAACGTGGCCATCGGTCCTCCGCCGGCTCCGCGACCTGCTACCATGACTTCTTCCGAAGACATGTTGTTGAATTCCTTGAGCAACACATCCGGAACCTTGGGCCTGCCATCAGGAAAACGTTCGAACGGATTCTGTGCGGTATACTTGATCATTTCCTCACGGGTCAGTGAGTTGATCTGCGCCAGGGCCGGCATGGTGAAAACAAAAACCGCCCACAAAGCAGCCACGATCTTGATTCGCAGTCTCCACATAGCCATATCCTCCGGATCCGTTTTATGTACGCCTCATTTGACACTTGAGGCAAGCTTTTCCGTTTCTGCGACGCCGTCGCGCCCGGACGGCAAATTGGCGTATCCGCCGATGACATTCCCTTTCCGGAACATACACATCCCGTTCAGGTACTTGTCCGTCGCCATGAACGCCTCATCGCCGATCCGGACCGTCGTGGTTTGTCCGAAGCGTTCCTTCAGTTTGGCGAACACCTGAGCCGCCGCTTCCGGGGAGGATCCGCGGACGATAAAGGCCTTTCCGGACTGGTACTGCGCCACATACCCGGTTTTCAGCAATCGCAGTCCCAGTACGCTCTCCGGCACCAGCCGTATCGAGTCCGGTATCAGGTTTTCGGTCGGGAACCGTCCGATCGCATCGGGCAGGGTAGACCGCCCCTGGATGTTCTTTTCAATAATGGAAAGAAATGCGCGGAGAGTTGCGCTGAAGTCCTTTTCCGGATTGGCGGAGATTTCGATGTAATACTTGTCCTTGACGAAAAATCCCTTCCTCGGCGTGATCTGGCCCGATACGCCGATCTTTTCGGTCGGCAGCCGGGGGTCGCGGGTGGAGGTGAACATCCCGTAGGCGAACTCGGGGTCCTCCATTTCAGAGATGTCGATGTTGAGCGTGGCCTCTCCAGACTGGCAGGTGATCCCCTTCATTCCGACGAAGTGATACAGGAGATACGCCTCGGAATTGCCGTTCATGTAGTCATACAGGTTGTCGGGCCCGAAGTTTCGGGCCGGACCCTGCTGCGTCCATCCCGGGACGGCCGTGCACGGCGGCATTTGGGCTGCGGCCGTGCCGGCGAGCATCAAGACGCAGGCCGCAAGCATTCCGATTTTCATGCGAACAGCTCCTGTGCAATGTGCAGTCGTTCCGCTACTCTCACTCCATTCGGACAACGGATGGCGCAGCTGCTGCAATCCTTGCAGCGCACATCCCTGACCTCCGATGGAAGCGCAAGAAAGCTTTCACGCCCCAGCTGGAATTCCCCGTATCCCTCTGAATAGCTCAGGTAGCGGAGCACGTCGGACACCGGCAAGCCTTTGGGGCATTGGCCGGCGCAGCTGCCGCAGGTGCGGCAGTACAGCGGCCGGATATATTCCAGTTGGGCAAAAAGGATTTTCTGGTCGGCATCCGAAAAAGGCACCGTCATCGCCTTCATATTCTCCTCCAACTGCTCCATGTCGGTGATGCTGGGAACCGTGGTGGCTACGTTCTTGTTTTTCAGGACCCACCTCAGCGCGGCCAGCATGGCGCCGTCGCGTTTCAAGGCGTCGTACAGCTTTTGACCCGGCTTGGCGGTGCGGAAGCCGCCGGCCATGACCTTCATCGCCACAATGCCCAGCCCCTGCTTTGTCGCCGACTCGATAAGCGCATCCAATCCAGGATCCATGCTGAAATTGTATGAGGTGAGAATCACATCGAAATGAGGCAGCTTTTCGATCACCGCCGGGAACAGCGCAGGCTGGCCTGAGTGAGTGCTCACGCCTATGAACCGCGTTTTGCCGGCTTTCTTAGCGATCTGCTGCGCTTCCAAAAGTCCGTCGGACAGATCTTCCAGCCTGCTTTTGCCGTGCAGGTACCAGATATCGACATGATCCGTCCCCAGTTCGGTCAGGCTTGTGTCCAGGTGTTGCAGCGCTTCTTCCTTTGTTCTGGCCCCGGTCTTGGTGGAAAGCACGATATCCTTCCGCTTCGCCTTCAGGGCGGCCCCTACCATGCGCTCGTTGTTGCCGTTCTGGTAGCTCCGCGCCGTGTCGAAATAGGTGATGCCGACGTCGGCTCCCCTTTCAATCATGCTTGGATCGGAAGTGATCATGCATCCGAATCCCATACTCGTCACCTTCAGGCCCGTCTTGCCGAGGACGCGATAACTCAGCCCGGGGGGCTGTGCCAGAAGCGGCGAGGTGCCGCTCGGTCGCATTTTTGAAGTTGATGCCAGGGCCGCAGCCGGAAAGGCCATGCCCGCGGTCACCAGGAAACTCCTGCGCGATGATCTGTCGTTCATCTCTCTCTCCCTTTTCTCGTTGCTCATTACGCATCAACCAGATAGTGATCGGAAATCGGCTTCACCCAACCGAGGTTCAGGGGCAACTCCTCCATCGGGCCTCTCCACTGAAGCATAATATCGATGTCGGCATGCAGGCGGTATTTCTTCTGAACGGACGCAATCTGGGCACCGCGGATGTCGATCCTGGACAGGTCCCATTGCCCGATACCGGCTTCGCCGCAATATTTCAGCCAGCCAAGCCACTCCGCGTCGACTCCCATGACTTCCGCGCCGACGCGGTCCGCCGCCACGAAATCGGTGGAGGCAATGGCGACGCGAGAGGGGACGGGGATTCCGGCATTGGGCCCGTTACCTTCCATGCCCTCGAAGCCGTCGATCACGGTGGCGCCCCAGTGCGGCTGCAGCCTTTGCGCCGTCTGGAACATGTTGTAGATGCTCTGGCGAATTCCGACGTGATATCGCCGTTTGTCGTTCCACCGCAGGGTTTCCTTGGGCGCCTGGTGAAGCGGCGTACCCAGTACCATATTCTTGACGGAGAGGGTGACCACAGCCATGTTATGCGTCTTCATGCACGCTGCACAAAGAATGAAAGCCTCGGGATCGACCAGCCTCGCCGCCAGCCGCACCGGCACGACGTGGATATCGTAATCGATCAGCGGCAGGAGCACGTACTTGGCCTCTTCGTTCAGGTCCAGAAGGCTGACTTTCTTGTACTCCTTGGTCAGCGCGGGGTATTTGAAGTTGTCAAATCCCGTCATGGTATTGGCATTCGAAGATTCCGCGATGATGACAGGGCCTTTGAAGCGCGGCGCGAGGTAGTCGAGAATGCCGCGCAGCGCATCTACGTGGGTGGATGCCAGCTGATTGTTGGTCGAGACATTATTGGGCTTGATGATAACGTACTTCTTACTTTTCAGCTTCGGCTTGATCTGCTCGTCGATTGCCATCAGGGCTTCATAAACGTTTTTGCGGCGGTTATCGCCGTGGACGAGCGCTACGGCGGAATGTGCGGCAACCGCCGGGAACGGATCTGGATGCCCCCGCGGCAGGCGGCCTGTATCGCCTTTGGGCCTTGGAAATTGAGGCTTGGGCACCTGCTTGCTTGCCCAGGCGTAGCGGCTCCCAAGCATGGATCCTGCCGCTAACCCTGCCATATGAAACAAACTTCTTCGCGAAAAAATCCCGGACATGGTGGTTCTCCTTGGCAAAGGATGCAACACACTTATAAATGTTGATCTACCCTGCTGTCAACGAACAGCCAACAAGGATTTTGGCCACTACAGGCGGCAGAACTCCAGGCGGGAGGCCAAGCCTGCCGTCCGGGTCCCTGCTTTGTGCCCACGGCGCGACGTCCTGTGCAATTTCGCTGAGGACATACCTTGCCGGATAAGCTGTCATCCGCCGCCTAGACGGCACGGTGATTAAGCAGTAAAATCACGGAAACTATGGGGTGAGGGACATCAACCGGCACGCCGCGAACACACACATCATTCCAAGGAGAGAACGGTCGATGAATCAGATCAATCGAAGATCGT
>JBGQNR010000214.1:0-11200 GCA_041501225.1 Acidobacteriota bacterium | reverse complement strand
GTGGAATCGCTGGACGATGCGCAAAAATGTGCCGATCTGTTCAGACAACACGCCGACAAGATCGACGGCATACTGGTAACGCTCCCCAATTTCGGCGATGAACGCGGCGTGGCCAATGCCATCCGCTGGTCGGGACTCAGGGTCCCGGTGCTGATTCAGGCCTTCAATGACGCTCCGAAGCGCATGACCATTCAGGACCGCCGCGACAGTTTCTGCGGCAAGATGTCGGTGTGCAACAACCTGCGGCAATATGATATTCCGTACACGCTCACCCGTCTGCACACAGTCAATCCGGATCACCCGAGTTTCGCGCAAGACCTCGCGGATTTCGTGGTGACCTGCCGGGTGGTGAAGGGCCTGCGGAACCTGCGCATCGGCGCCTTGGGTGCGCGCCCCACGGCTTTCAACACGGTTCGCTATAGCGAGAAGCTTCTCGAACGTTCCGGCATCAGCGTCGAAACGCTCGATCTGTTTGAACTGTTCGGGTGGGTCGGCAAGATGAAGGACAACGACGCGCCGGTTGTGGCCAAGCTCAAGGCGATCCAGGACTATGTCAGCACCAGTCATGTGCCGCCGGCCGCGCTGCTCAAGATGGCGAAATTCGGCGTCGCCGTCGACAACTGGATGAAACAGGCCCGGCTGGGCGCAACTGCCGTCCAGTGCTGGACTGCGATGGAGGAGTTCTTCGGTGTGGTTCCCTGCACACTGATGAGCATGATGAGCAACTCGCTTCTGTGCAGCGCATGCGAAACGGATATCATGGGGACGGTTGCGATGGTCGCCCTGGCCCAGGGGAGCGGCAAGCCCAGCGCGCTCGTGGATTGGAACAACAACTATGGCGAGGATCCGGACAAGGGCGTGATTTTCCATTGCAGCAACCTGCCCAAAGATGTGTTCGTCAATATCGGCAAGAAGAAACCGGCGATGGATTACCAGGCGATTATTGCCGGCACGGTGGGTGAGAAAAATACCTTCGGCACCATAGTAGGAAGGGTAAAAGCTGCGCCGTTTACCTACCTGCGTGCCAGCACTGACGACCTTGCGGGCAAGATCTGCGCATATATTGGCGAGGGCGAGCTGACGGACGATCCGCTCGAGACGTTTGGCGGATACGGCGTTGTGCGCATTCCCAGGTTCCAGACGCTGCTGGCTCACATCTGCCAAAATGGCTTCGAGCACCATGTGGCCGTCAATCCCACGCACGTGGCCGCGGGTGTGAAGGAAGCGTTGGGCAAGTATTTGGGCTGGGACGTCTACCACCACGTATAAGCCAAAAGAGGAAACCACGAAATACATGGAATCCACGCACAGCGGATCAGGGAGCTGTGACCTTTTCGTATGTTTCGCGGTTTGGGTTTGATGGTGCGAGAACAGGGCACATCGTATCCCGATCGCATGCTTGCGGCGCGTCTGCATGGGTCATCGGACCTGCGGATCGATGAGGTGCCTCATCCCGGGCCACCGGGACCCGGCCAGGTGCTTCTGCGTGTTTCGGTCACGGGATTGTGCGGCAGCGACCTGCACTCCTACGCCGATGCCCGCATCGGGGATACCAGAATCCAGCACCCGCTCGTTCTCGGCCACGAGTTCTCCGGCGTGGTAGAAGACTGTGGTCCCGGTTCGCTCGACGGACGTTTTCAGCCCACCATTCCAGGCACGCGCGTTGCCGTCGATCCGGCTCAGCCCTGCGGTCAATGTGAGCTCTGCCAGGAAGGCCTTCCGAACCTCTGCCGCCGGCTCCGCTTCTGTGGCAACTATCCCGACGGCGGTTCGTTGTGCGTGTGGATGCACATGCCGGCGCGCAGTTGCTTTCCGGTACCGGCATCCATGGATAACGACTCCGCGGCTCTGCTGGAGCCGCTGGGAGTCGCTATCCACGCCATAGACCTGGCGCACATCCGCGTGGCCACCCATGTGGCCATTCTGGGCGCAGGGCCGATCGGGCTTCTGGTTCTGCAGGTAGCGAAGCTCGCCGGGGCCGACCCGGTCTTTATCTCCGACAAGTTTCCCTGGCGGCTGGAGCTGGCGCAGAAATATGGAGGCATTCCCTACAACTGCGAAACAGAGGATGTGACCCGGCGCATCCTGGAACAGACCGGCGGCCTGGGTGCGGATGTTGTCATTGAGGCGGCGTGGGGCGGCGATTCAATTGCACAAGCCGCCGAGATCGCGCGGCCGGGTGCGCGCGTGGTTCTGGTGGGCATTCCCTCGGATGATCGCCTGGCGATGAAGCATGCCACGGCGCGTCGCAAAGGGCTTACTCTTGTCATGAGCCGTCGCATGAAGCATGCCTATCCGCGCGCAATGCATCTGGTGCAGCGTAACCTGGTGGATGTGCTTGGCCTTATCAGCCATCGATTTTCATTGAGCAAGGCGGCCGAGGCCTTTCAACTCAACACCGAGTACCGGGACAAGGTCATTAAGGTCATCATCGATAACGAAACTTAACCTATAAAAGTGCGAATACTATGAGCCCAAAATACGTCATTGGTTTAGACTACGGCACCAATTCGGTGCGCACACTTCTTGTCAACGTCGCCAACGGCCGAGAAGTCGCCACCGCAGTTTGGGGCTACGAGCACGGGGAAGCCGGCGTGATTCTTGCGCGCGATCCGAACCTCGCCCGGCAGCACCCTGCCGACTATGCCAAAGGCGCGCAGGTAACCATCCGGAAGGCCATCGCGCATGCCGCCAAGACCGTGCGCGGCTTCAGACCTGACCAGGTTATCGGCATGGGTGTCGATTCGACAGGGAGCACGCCGCTGCCCGTCGATCAAGATGGCCGGCCGCTCGCGTTCCAGAAGAAGTTTGCCAATCATCCTGCAGCCATGGCATGGCTGTGGAAAGATCACACGGGAGTGGCGGAAGCCGCTGAAATCACCGCGCTGGCGAGGCAAATCCGGCCCCACTATCTTGCCAAGTGCGGCTCTACCTACAGCAGCGAGTGGTATTTCAGCAAAATCCTTCACTGCCTGAGAACCAGCCCTGAGGTTTTCCAAGCTGCCCATAGCTGGGTCGAATGTGCCGACTGGGTGCCTGCGATGCTGACGGGCACAGAAGCCCTCGACAAGCTGACCGTCGGTGTCTGCGCTGCCGGTCACAAGGCTATGTTCAATCGCGCCTGGGGCGGATATCCGGATGCTGAGTTCCTGGCGCAGCTCGATCCCAAGCTTGGAGAATTGCGCGCGCGCCTGCCTCGGCAGGTGTGTGCGGTCGACCGTGCGGTAGGCGGCCTGACCGAAGAATGGGCCAAGCGCACCGGGCTGTCGGCGGGCATTCCGGTGGCGGTGGGCGCATTTGATGCACACCTCGGAGGGATCGGCGCCGGCATCGCGCCGGGCACACTGGTGAAGATCATCGGAACCAGCACGTGCGACATGATGGTCGCTCCCATGGAACAGGATCTGGCAGACATCCCCGGTCTGTGCGGCATCGTCGAAGGGAGCATCCTTCCGGGATACTACGGCCTCGAAGCAGGTCAATCTGCTGTGGGGGATATCTTTAACTGGTTTGTAAATTACATGCAGCCGGGCGGACGCAAGGCTGGTTCCCATGAGGCGCTCTCCGCGGCGACAGCCCATCTGGCTCCCGGCGAGTCCGGCCTGCTCGCCTTGGATTGGAATAACGGCAACCGGACCATTCTGGTCGACCAGCGGCTCACCGGCCTGCTCCTCGGGCAGACCCTTTACACTACCCCCGCTGAGATCTATCGGGCCCTGATCGAGGCGACCGCATTCGGCGCTCTGACAATTATCAACCGCTTCGAAGAGTACGGTGTAAAGGTGGAACAGATCGTCAACTGCGGCGGTATTGCGGAGAAGAATCCACTCGTCATGCAGATCTACGCCGACGTGACCGGCCGACCCATGAAGATATCACGCTCGGCTCAAACCTGTGCGCTCGGTGCCGCCATTGCCGGCGCCGTCGTGGCCGGGGCCTATCCGGATTACCATGCTGCGCAAAAGGCCATGACCGGGCTCAAGCCGCGCGTCTTCAAGCCGAACCCGAAGGCGCATGAGACCTATCGTGAGCTGTACGTCCTGTACCGGTGGCTGCACGACGCCTTCGGCACCAGGGAGTGGAGCGGCAACCTCCACGACGTCATGAAACAACTGCTCGACATCAGAAACCGAGTACGAAAATAGGAGAACCACGAAGCACGCAGCAGTGCATCATTGCATCCAAAATCTCAACGCAGAGGCCCCAGAGATCGGGCGTCTTGAGGCCAGCATTTCCTCTGCCTCCTCCGCGATCTCTGCGTTGAGAAGTTAAGATTCTGGCTCAACGGGCAAGGATCCGGGGTACAGACAACGATACACAGTGCGTTGAATCAGCTGAGTCGGGTGTGCTTCGTGATTTGAGAGACTATGGTTGAAGAACTCAAGAAGCGGGTGTGCGCAGCTAATTTGAAGCTGGTTGAGGCGGGGCTGGTGGTACAGACGTTTGGGAATGCCAGTGCTTTGGATCGTGCGAGCGGGAATATCGTCATCAAACCGTCGGGTGTTTCCTACGAGGGGATGAAGCCTGAGCACATGGTTGTAGTGTCACTGGAGACCGGCAAAGTCGTCGAAGGCGATCTCAATCCCAGTTCCGATACTCCCACCCACCTGGTTCTCTACCGCGCGTTCAAAGACATCGCCGGCATTGTGCACACGCACAGCCTTTATGCCACTGCGTGGGCGCAGGCGCGCCGTGAGATCCCGGCTCTGGGCACAACTCATGCCGACTACTGGTACGGTCCTGTCCCCTGCACTCGTCTGATGAAAACCGAGGAAATCCGTGCGGATTACGAAGCGAATACCGGTCACGTGATCGTGGAGCGCTTCGCGCAACTCGACCCGCTGACCTTTCCCGCTGTGCTGGTCGCAAGCCATGGTCCATTTACCTGGGGCGACTCCATCGAGCATGCGGTTCACCACGCAATCATTTTGGAGCATACTGCCTTGCTGGCAAGTGAGACCCTGAGTCTCCAGCCCGCGATCAAGCCGATGCAGCGCGCGCTGCTCGACAAGCATTTTCTCCGGAAGCACGGCCGCAACGCTTACTACGGCCAAAAGGACAAATCGCATTCAATGGTCAAAGCAACCAAACATGACAAATAACCCAGCTATCCAACAGAGCCAAACCATGAAACAACCAAAATTTTGGACGATCGTCGTCGGCGCCGTCTGCATCGCCTGCCTGGCCGCCTGCACTTCTGCGCCTCCACCACCACCACCTCAATCTCAGCCTCAGCCCGCAAGCAGCATCACCAAAGAATCATTCGGCATAAAGGAGGGTACTCCGGTGGAACTTTACACACTGCGCAACACAAAAGGAATGGAGGCCAAGATTACCAATTATGGCGGGATTGTCGTTTCGCTGAAAGTCCCTGACCGCACCGGCCGGTTCGGCGACGTGGTCATGGGATTTGATACGCTGGGCGGCTATCTTAGCCCCGAATATGCCAAGAGCAATCCTTACTTTGGCGCTTTAATCGGAAGGTACGGAAACCGAATCGGCAAAGCCAGATTCTCCCTGGGAGGCAAGGAATACAAACTTGCAGCCAACAACGGCGTCAACCACCTGCACGGCGGCGTCAAAGGGTACGACAAGGTCTTGTGGGAGGCCCGGTCGCTGCCGGGAGAGGAACCGGCTTTGGAGCTCCACTATTTGAGCAAGGACGGCGAAGAAGGCTATCCGGGCAACCTAGACATAAAAGCGGTCTACACCCTCACGAATGACAATGCATTGAAGGTCGATTTCACCGCGACCACGGACAAGGAAACGGTGGCGAATCTGACGCACCACTCCTACTTCAATCTCGTGGGCAAGGGGGACATCCTCGGCCACGAGGTGATGATCAACTCCGACAGAACGACGCCGGTGGACAGCGGCCTTATTCCGACCGGTGAGTTGCGTCCGGTGAAAGGCACCCCGTTTGATTTCAACACACCCACAGCGATCGGCGCCCGCATCGGTCAGGATGACGAGCAGCTCAAGTTCGGCCAGGGATACGATCACAACTGGATCATCAACAAGAATGAGGGGGAACTCGCGCTCATGGCGCGCGTCTATGAACCGACCAGCGGACGGGTTCTCGAGGTGCTTTCCACGGAGCCGGCGCTGCAGTTCTACTCGGGAAATTTCCTCGACGGTTCGCTCAAAGGCAAAGGCGGCTGGATGTACCAGTTCCGCAACGGCTTCTGCATGGAGCCGCAGCACTATCCGGATTCGCCCAACAAGCCGAAATTCCCATCGACGGTGCTGAAACCGGGAGAGACCTACAAAAACACTATCCTCTATAGATTCAGCACCAAGTAGGCGGCCCGCAAAAGCAGCCACGAATCATCACGAATGGCACGAGTCCCCAGCAATGACTCGTGCCATTCGTGGCCGATCCTCTTAAGTGAAAATTACTGCCCTCATCGCCGTACTTTTCTGCGAACTCCCGGATGATTTCCAACGGGAGAAACATGTAGGCGTCATTATCGATGATGACATTGTAAATGTAGGGATAGCGCGAAAAGACATAGCGCAGCTCGGCCAGAAAATAGTCGACCGAGTGCTTGCGGAACTCCCGGTACCCGCTGTCGAGGTCGATGAGGACATCATTCGAACAGAAAGTGCATTTATAGGGGCAGCCCTGGCTAAACATGGTCCACATCTTGCCGCCGTAATACTTCTTCATCAGGCGCATGTCCATTGGCTTCAGCGTACCGCCGTCATTGACGAAGTGGTCCTCAAACTCGAAATCCATGAATGGGAGTTCGTCCAGATTGTTCACCAGAGGCTCTTCGGGATTTCGAATGATGCCGCCCTCATGGCGGAACCAGAATCCCCGCGTCGCACGCCAATCGCGCTTCTCCTGCAATGCCTGGGCGAGACGAAGCAAGCTGACATCTCCCTCGCCCATGCAGATCGATTCCACGACTTGCAGGGATTCCTCAGGAAAACTCGTGGGATGAATGCCTCCCCAGACGATGGGGCAGTCGAGTTCCTTCTGCAGGCGGCGGGTGACACGGGTCACCCCTTCGGCGTGATGCGTCCAGACACTGAACCCAATGACGGCGCTGCCGTGGCATAGTTCGATGAGCTGCCGATATACCGGCTCGGGCAGGTCGGCATCCTCAAAATGAGCGCCGAACCTCTGCCGGGTCTGTCCCCAGAAGTTCGTGGCACGGAGGAATATCAGGTTTACCCTGAATCCGTGCCTTTTGAGCTGAGCAGAGATGCGCCGCGGCCCAATACAGTAAATGTCATCTGTCGAACAGATTATGGAGATCTTGCTGCCTGACAATCTTTTGCCCTCACCCGGTATGATGATGTCATGATGATTTCCCGTCACCGGGCATGTCAAGATGCGAATCTCTCGATGGGCAGGATTCTCAGAAGCGCGCGCAGAGGGCAAGCCACGAAACACACAAAAACATTCGCGCCCTCTGCGTTAAGGCTTTTAGGTTGCGGATATTCCGCACCGTGCAGTGCGTGGTTTGGGAGATTTTTATTGCCGGCCTTTTGACGCATAGGCCAGCATGGCTTCGACCTCGAGCTCGCATGTGTGCCGTGGATCAGAGCCCCAGAACTCAGGTCGGAAGACAGCTCGACCCTGACGGTCAATGAGGATGCTGGCAGGTAAGCGATCGATTTGGTAATTCTTGCCGGCCCATTTGTCGTCGGGAGCGCACAGGGCAACGAAATTATAGCGGTCCATTAAAACCGCAGCGATGGCGTTCTCCTCAGGCTTTATGTTGATGGTGATAATTGTGAAGCCCTGCGGTCCATACCTGTCGAGCATCTTCTGCAGGTAAAGGAACTCTTCGCGCGAGGCGCGGTCGCCGGGATACCAGAAGTTGAGCAGAACCACCCGGCCGCGATATTCGTTGAGTCGCACATTTTTCCCGTCCCGCAACGCCGGGAGTACAAAATCCTTAACTGTAGGAGCCTTTTTGAGCCGGGCAGACCAGATATCTTCTTCCACTTGTGCCGGTGGTTTCACGCTGTACCTCATGAGAATGGGTTTGAGTGTTTCACTGGGCTGCTCGGCCATGGCACTCACGAGAATCTCATAAGGGCGGTTTGCTTTGCCGGACTTGGCAGCCGCCTCCGCTCGAAGGATAGTCTGCGGATCGGGAGAAACCAGGTAGGGAGGCTTCGCTTCGGCAAGAGAATTAGAGACTTCCGCATAGGAATTCTGATCCAGCAGCGAGCGCGCCAGAACCAGGGATTGTGCGTATTCACTGAAGTACTGCCAATCCATTTTCGCAAAACTGCGTACAGGCATGAGCCGCGTCATTTCCTGGGCGAGCGAGAGCGCATTGGGCGGATTAGTCCTGAGGTAGGCATCGAAAAGGAATCGCATATACCATTCGGTGACTTCGCTTTCGTTGGGAGGGTATAGGGCTTTGAGTCTTTCCAGTGTTGTGATCCGCGTCGCCAGGTCGCTTTCGTTGGCTGCCATCCTGGCGATGAGATCGGCGCCTGCTGCATTCTCGCGGAATTGCCTCAGGAATTCCTCCGTAAGCCGAACATATAAAGACGGGTCTTCCTCATTCACATGCAGCGTATATGCCGCCATGGCCTCCGGGTCCGTCGAGCTCAGCTCGTAAACCTTGCGGAGCATCACACGGGCATCGGCGACTTTGCCGCGATAAAGGAGGGTGGAAGCCAAGGACTGGTAGGCCTCGAGGAATCCGGCATCCAGGGAAATGGCATTCCGATAGCAGCGCTCCGCCTCCTCCTCGGTCGGCGATTCGTCGAACTGGCCGAGCGCCCATTGATATACGGCATTCTTCGGGTCGGCCGCGGCCTTTGCGGCATAGAACTTGCGCATCGTCAGCATGGTGGTGAAGCTGAGACGCAACTTCGGATCCATGCGCTGCTTCACCGTTCTGGCCGTGCCGGCCAGCGCCTTGATGGCTGCTATATAATCCGGATTGATTTCGACTGCTTTGCGGAATGACTGCATGGCAGCATCGAAGTAATTGATTTTCAGATAGGCCTGGCCCCTGGCATACTCGTTCCGGCCGTCGGCTCCCAGATTGTATTGGCTCACACCGACCGTCGGCAGTGTCCCGCAAAAAATGATGGCGATGATCAAGAATTGACAACGCTTCATCGGCTTCCTCCCGCTTGGCTCGCCCGAGTGTTTCTTGATATTTTGGCGGTGGGATGGTTCTTGCCATTCCACCGCCAGGACTCAGAGAAGCAAAGACTCCATAAAGAAGCGAGAACTATTTGATCCGAAGCATCACTACCCCATGCGAGGGAACTTCGGCTGAGATCTCCGTCGGCGTGTTGATGTCCGTGTGGGCCCAGAGATCGCGCACTTTGGGAGTGTTTTTGATGCCGAAATCCGCCCAACGGATGGTCATTTTTGCAGCTGCGGCGCTGCGATTGAACAAGGCGATGGCGACGCCGCTGGCGAGAGGCTTCTTCCAGATTTCGAGTTCGCCGTCTTGCTTGACGCGTGTGCCTTGTTTGCCTAGCTTGTCCTGGTCGATCGCAATCACTTCCTTGTTGGTCAGGATCTCGATGGTTTCAGGAGTCATCTTGCGGAGATCGTTGCCCGCGAGCAGCGGCGCAGCCAGCATGCACCACAGGCTCATGTGCGCGCGATATTCGGTGGCGGTCATGCCCCCGTTGCCGATCTCCAGCATATCGGGATCGTTCCAGTGGCCCGGCCCGGCATAGATTTCACGGCCGTTCTGGCCGAACCCGATGTTGGACATGGAAGCCCACCTGTCGGAGATGTCTCCGGTGGTGCGCCACAGGTTCCCGCCCGCGTCGGCTCCCCACTTGCCGACGTCCAGCCAGCCGTACTGGCACAGGCTGTAAACGATAGGCCGGCCGGTCGCGCGCAACGCGAGCGCCATCGTCTGGTACGCCCCGGGCATTTCCGCGGCATCGTAGACGGCCGAGGCACTGCACCAGTCGTATTTCAAATAGTCGATGCCCCAGGCTGCGAAGGTCTTGGCATCCTGAGTTTCGTGCATGTAGGTGGCTTCCAGACCCTGGCAAGTAGCGCGCCCCGGACCGGAGTAGATGCCGATCTTCAGGCCCTTGGAATGAACGTAATCCGCGAGCGCCTTCATGTCCGGAAACTTCTCATTGGTCTGGATGTTGCCATTCGCGTCGCGCTTGCCTTCCCAGGTGTCGTCGATGTTGACATAGATGTAGCCCGCGTCCTTCATCCCGCTCGAGACCATGGCATCCGCGATTTCGCGGACGGTCTTGTCATCGATTTTCGAGTTAAATTTATTCCAGCTGTTCCAACCCATCGGCGGTGTTTTTGCGAGCCCGTTGGGCTTGATCGGCTTGATCGGCGGCAGCGGCTTGTGTTGAGGCAGAAGCGCAGCGAGCGAAGGCGGCGGGTTAAATTCAGTCGACATGGCAATCCGTTTGAGGATGGTCTCCTGAGGCTGACGGCCTTGCGGAACCTGAGCAGGAGTGAAGCGAAGCTCATCCCCGTTCAACGTTCCCTTGTATGCCGTGGGCTTACCCGTGGGCTGCCAGTTCTTCACATCGAATGTAACCTGGTTGCCGTCCACAATGCCATTGGGGATCTCCTGACGACTGCTGGTAGTGATCGAGCGGCCCGTGAACTTGTTGCCATCGGCCTTGAAAACATAGTACCCCTCGGTTTTTCTGCCGTTGGCGGCGGTGCGCTCGAAGTACCAGGCTCCGGAAATATCCGCAGCCGTCAGACTGGCGCCGATGGAGAAAATGAACAGACAGGTGATAATCATCTTTCGGATCATAGCTAGTTCTCCGTAATGAATCTGTGATTCAAAGCCTGCAGCTTTGAAACCAGGCAGGCCCCGGCCACCAAGACTATATCAGAACTCTCTTGCCGCGCGACAAAGATGCGCCTTCAGCCCTATGGGCTCTCAACCTCCGGCAAACCAGTTAACCCGCGACAACTGCGCGCATTTGATCCTAGGAGCCCGTCCGAGAATTAGGAGGGGCCGCGTTCCGAGCGCCGCGGAGACAGATGCAAGGCTGCGCGACGCAGGCGATGTCTCGGTACATCGTCGAGGAGCGCCAACGCCGCAGATGCCCCCGCGCCACCGGAATCCGAAGGGCGCATGGGGGTTGCGGGGCGATCTCCGCGTTGCTCGTCGTCAACGATGTGCACCGACATCGCCTCCTCCTCGCGCCTTGAGCTCGCCTCGCAAGCCCCATGCGCGCGACCCCTCCTAATTCTCGGACGGGCTCCTAG
>JBGQNR010000213.1:0-11257 GCA_041501225.1 Acidobacteriota bacterium | reverse complement strand
GTTCTCCGTGTCAAAAAGCGCGATGTATCATAGTTCTTATGATGCAGTAATTCAAGACCCTGGATTATTGCATCCAATTATTTGAATGACTCAGTTTTGAGTCTGGGTTTATTTGGACTACCCTCCGCACAATGGATAGACCAGCGAGCAGGTCCCGGCTCCCGGACGGGGACAATATCGTCTGGTACCAACGATTTTAGATTTTGGATTTTGGAATGGGAGCAGCCTGGGGTGTATCTGGAGGCCTCCACTTCGCGGGGGAGCTATTTGACGGGTACGAGAAGTAATGGGTGCCTGGTGTTGGCCTGGACCCTCGCTGCCACGCTGTTGGTCCAGAAGGCTGCGTTGCCGGCTTTGCCGTGAGTGGCTAGAACGATGATGCCGGCATCGATCCTTTCGGCCGCCTCTGTGATCGCCGGACCCACATCGCCGTAGCGGAGTTCTGCAGCGACTGGAACACCCGTCTGCTGAAGTCGGGATGCGTGTTGCATGAGGTAGGCTTTGAGTTCTTTTTCCTCCAGTTGAAGGATGGCTTGCGTCGTGCCGGGCATGAATCTTCCCAGGGTTGCGTCATGTCCCGCCAGGCTGTTCAGCGTCGGAACGACCGACAAAAGATGCAGCCTCGCGCCGGCCGACCTCGCCAGTTCGAGAGCGACATCCAATCCCTGCTCGTGGGAGCGCTCTCCGTCCAGGGGGACCAGAATGGTTTTGATGTCGAAGGCCGAATCACGAGCATGCCCGTCCGGGCGAATCAGAAGTACCGGCGTGGGGCCGGCGGCCGCGACCTGCTGTGCGATACTGCCGATAAAAATCCTCCGGAGCCCGCCGCGGCCGTGCGTGCAGAGCACGATGAGATCGGGGGCGAGCTCGTCCTTGTGCGCCACAATCGACTGCACCACATCGCTCGTGGCTGCGGCATGCACGTGGCAGGCGACCGCCGAGCCCGGCGGCCCGGCCAGGGCGCTAACGGCCACCAGGTAGGCTTCGGCTTCCTCAGGGGTTCTCAGATGTCTGTCCCCATGGATCGTGGACGGGGCATCCTGCTCGACGACATGAACCAGGGTCACCTTTGCCCCCAGTGCGCCGGCGAGGAATCTGGCTGCCGGCAAAGCGGCTTCCGCCAGCTCAGAACCATCCAGAGGAACGAGAATATGTTTGAGCATGGGTCAACTCCCGCGCAAAGTCAGATATAAAAGCAGGAGATTTAAGGCCACCACGAGTCCGGTCACCGTCCATCCCGCCAGTGTGGTCACCCTGCGGTTTGCCAGGTCGCCCATGATGTCCCGCCGCTGCGAAAAAAGGATGAGAGGGATGAGAGCAAACGGCAGTCCGAAGCTCAACACAACCTGGCTGATCACCAGGGTGCGGGTTGGATCGAGGCCGAGGCCGATCACGACCAGCGCCGGCAGGAGAGTTACGAGGCGACGCACCCATACCGGGATGCGGCGTTTGATGAATCCCTGCATGATCACCTGTCCGGCCATCGTGCCGACCGCTGTGGATGCCAGCCCGGATGCCAGCAGAGAGATCGCAAAGATCCAGCTTGCGGCACGCCCCAGCAAGGGCTGCAGGGTCAGGTAAGCGCCTTCGAGTGATGCGACCTGGCTGTGGCCTGAGCGATGGAACGTGCCGGCTGCCATCAGCAGCATGGCCGCGTTTATGAATCCCGCGACGCTCATGGCAATGGTGATATCGGCGATTTCGAATGCCAGCAGGCGCCGCCGATGACCCGGGTCATTCACGCGGATGCGGCCCTGGGTAAGCGAAGAGTGCAGGAAAACTACATGGGGCATAATCGTTGCACCCAGTATTCCAGTCGCGAGCAGCACGCTCTCTTTCCCTGCAAAACGCGGGATAAACGCGTTGATGGCGACCTCATGCCAATCGGGCTTGGAGAGGAAGGTCTCCAGCACGTAACAGACGGCAATCAACGCCAGCATGGCGCTGATCACCGCCTCCAAAGGCCGGAATCCACGCGCCTGAAGTGCCAGGATGAGGAAGGTGACCAGGATGGTTGGGACACATGCCAGCCAGAGCGGCATGCCGAAAAGGAGGCTGAATCCCAGCGCTGCCCCGAGCAGTTCAGCGAGATCGGTCGCCATCGCCACCAGTTCCATCAATACCCACATCAACCACACCAGGGGGCGAGGAAAATGAAGGCGGCACAATTCTCCCAGGTTGTGGCCGGTCGCGATGCCGAGCTTGGCCGAAAGAGTCTGCACCAGCATCGCCGTTATGCTGCTGGCCACCACCACCCACAGCAGCATATATCCGAACTTTGCGCCGCCTTCGATGTTGGTGGCGAAATTCCCTGGATCGACGTAAGCGATGCTGGCGATGAATGCGGGGCCGAGAAACGGCCATAGGCGGGCTAATCCTCGCTTCCGGCTTTCCCCGGAAAGGACCTCAAAGGCCGCGGCGACGGTGACCACGTCGCTGGTCCTTGCACGAGTTCCAGTAGACGAAGTCTTCACGATATCATTTAGAAAATAAAAAGCTTTCCAGGGTGACTACCTCCGGTTTGCCCATCCTGTCGGCTGATCCATCCTCACAGACCCCTGCTGGTAAACATAACCTACCACAAGCACGATCACAACAGGTGTGAAGTCTCTAATGCCTCGGCCGATATGTATGAGGAGCAGGCGAATAACAACCTGTGCTCCTGGCTGCAGTTGCCATGACCCGCGCATCCAGTTCAGCTCCGGCCCCGTGGATGCTGCGCAGGTAACCGGCAATCTGGGTTATAGACATGGAGGTCTAAGGAGGGTTTGGGCAGGATCCCCCTTGGGTTGAAGCGGAGGCAAGAGTTATGCGCACCGAAGACGAAAAAACCGAAGCTCTCAAGACACAGCGCGACCCCTACGAGGCGGCCGTCCTGCAGTGTCTTGATCAAGAGATCACTGCTTCATCCAAAACGGCGGATGATACAAAGGTCCAGGTGGACGCTGTGGATGCGCTGGTGGAGAATCTCCTCAAGGAGTCAATGAACGCATCCGACACGGTAGTAGCCAACCAGGACACCGGGGGCGAAGATCTCGACCGGCTCTTCTCCAAAATATTCAAGGAAAACAAACCAGCTCTTCAGACCGAAGCGAGTCGTGCTCGATCCGTAGTGGATCCCCGACTCAATGAGACCCTGAAAGAAATCGGCCTCGTCGACAGGCAGAGCGTGGATATACGCCGGGTAGATCTAACTCCCAGGCAAGAGGCTGCAGCAGTAGTTCCGGTGGAGATGACGGCCCCTACTCCGGCGATCTCCATCGCAACCGCAACCCCTCCTGTCCCATCGCCGCCTGTCCTGCAGCCGAGCGAAGGGCAGGGCATTCACGAGTGTGACGTAGTCTCCCCTGAGCCCGACGAATTGCAAAAAACCCTCGTTTTCTCTCCGCCTCCACGCAAGCCCGTTTGGAACTTGCAGATCGTGGTGATCGCTGCTGCATTCCTCTGCCTGTTGGCGGGAGCAGGAGTCCTCTTGTTTAAGGATTCCAAGAACACGGCGCACGCCAAATCCGGCCAACCCTCTGCCTCCACGGCCGCAACAACTTCGCCCAAGGTAGAGGATCCAGTGGTGGCTCATCCGGCGCCGGCGCCCGCAACGGAAAGCAAATCTGCTCCGGTTCGGGCCGCCAGGAATGTCAATAATCCCACTCCTGCCGCAGTTTCCAATAATGGCAATGCCGTCAACAGCGCTGCGCCGCCCAAAGATGGCAAACCAGTAGCGGTGGCACAGCCCGCGCGTCCACCCGTCGCCAACGCCGCGATCAATGCGACGGTAACCGCTGATGCCATTGACAAGCCCGCCTCCACCGTGGCGGCTGCCGTTGAAAATCCTGTGGCCAATCCGCCGCAGCGCGCTGCCGAGGCTACACCTCCCCCGCCAGTGCTTCAGACCCAGGCGGCTCCGGAGCCGGCCTTGGCGCCCCTCATTCCCAAAGCCGCCGCAAACCTGGAGGACCCGGCCTCTATGAACAGGCCGGCGATTCAACCTCCAGTCCAGCCCCCGGTTCTCTCTAAAAGGGTAACCCCCGCCGTTGTGATTTCGCGGGTTCTACCTTCGTATCCTGAGCTGGCACGGAGGTCCCATACCACCGGGACCGTCGTGATCGATGTCCTGATCGACGAGAAGGGGAAAGTGACCAAGGCTACTGCGGTGAGCGGCCCGGCCATTCTTCAAAGCGAAGCTGTGAATGCGGTGATGCGCTGGCAATTCAAGCCGGCGAATCTCGACGGGGTTGCGGTTCCCAGCTCGAACCAGGTTTCCATTGTCTTTAAGTAGTCGAAATCGAAAGGTGAAGTAGCCATGTTGACAGAAATACAGAAGCAAAAATTTGATACGGCACGGCAAATGGCCAAGGAGGAACTGGATCAGCTTGACCGGGAAATCAACACAGAACTAGGCCGGGTCAAAGAACGGCTGCTCGAATTGCAGCAGGCCAAGAAAGCGGTCAAGCAGATCTACGATGGCGCCTGCGCCAGGATGGGGATCAAGAGCGTGATCGAAATGAAGGACTTCAACATCACGGACCTGGTGAAACCGGCCTAGGATGCCTGGGATTTGTTCTTCCAGCCTTCGATCTTATTTTCGATGGCTGCCCGCCTTTCCACAGAGGGCCATTTTGTAAGGTTGGCAAACGACTCGCAGAGCAGGTTGCAGCAGAAGACGCCATCCTGTTCGATCTTATCTATGAGCATGGACTTGGGGCACAGGTCCGGCTCACGGTCCGCCAATAGCACCAGCATGTCAAGCAGATCCTGCCAGGTGCCTTGGCTGACGTAGCAGACTCGGAGAATGAACGTCACCAGCGACGGACGCAGGCTCGCATCCCTTAGAGCGCTACTTAGAAACTGCCGGGTGAGAGTATGGGCCGGGGAAGGAAGCCTGACCAGCTCTCGGGTGATCACATCCGCGTGCAGCAAACGATCGAACAAAAACGCCTGCAAGAACTGGCCGGCGTACAAATATCCTTCCGCATTCTTTTCCAGCCCCGCCATATCGTCGTCGGTGAGGTCCGTGGCTTGTAGGACCATCCCCGACTGGAGCAATGACTGGCGCAGCTTCTCCATGAAGAGCTGGAACTCCTTCTCAAAAATGGTGACCGTGTTTCCGGTATAGACCGTGAAGATGCGTGTCAGCTGGTTGATCAGGTTCAAGACGGGATCAAGATCCGCATCGGTGGCGATCCGCCCTGAGAAGGACAGGTCGAATGCGTCGAGCGCTTCCAACTGCCCCAATTCTGCGACCGCATCGAGCTTTGCCGTCAGCCGATCGCTGGAGAATTCAGTGCGATCGCGATGCTCATCCCGGACCAGCTCGGCGAAGAAAGCGGGATTTCCTACCAGCATCTCTACGACCTGTTCCTGACCGAGGACGTAGGGGATTTTGCGGGCGTCTTCGATGCAACGGCAAATCAAATTGCCGATGACTGTCACCAGCTTTTGTCGGACCTCTTGCGAGGGTTGCATGGTCGATCAAAAATCCCGTACTGAGTGCTGCATGCGAAGTACCGCGCAAAAGTCTCAGTACATCGCACCCAGCACTCAGTGCTCTGCTTGAGTTAGTTTACGTTCTTGAGAATCGCAAGCAGATAATTCCAGAACTTCTCCACAGTGTCGATGTATAACTTTTCGTCCGGCGAATGCACTGCCTGCATGGTAGGTCCGAAGGAGACCATGTCCATGGCCGGGAACTTCTCGCCGATAATCCCGCACTCCAGGCCGGCATGGACGGCCTTGACCGCAGGGTCCTTACCGGCGAGAGATTTGTACGTCTCCTTGGCAATCTTGAGAATCTCGGAATCCAGGTTGGGTTTCCAGCCCGGATAGCCGTCGGAAGCCTTGACCTCGGCGCCGCCCAGCTCAAAAACGTTGGCCACCGTCTGGCAGATCTCGATGATTTCCGAGGCCACGGAACTGCGCTGGCTCGTTGCCAGCAGAATGCTCTTCTTGCCGGTCGAGATGATGGCCACATTCGTTGAAGTCTCAACCAGGCCGGGTATATCCGGACTCATCCGGATTACCCCGTGGGGAAGCGCCGAAATGGTCTTGCAGAGTTTTTTCTGAATCGCGCTCTTGATGACCTTGCCTTTTCTGGCGCCTGGGATCGCCGTGAGGCTGACGGCGAGGCCCGGGTCGGTTGTGGCAAATTCGGCCTTGATGGCGGCGTCGAACTGGGCGACCAGACTCGCAGCCTGTTCCCAGGCCTTTTGGGGGATGAACAGTTTCGCTTCGGCGTCGCGCGGGATCGCATTCCGCTTGTTGCCGCCCTCGATGCTCGAGAGGCGCGCGCCGAGTTCAGACAATCCGAAAACGACCCGGTTGATGATCTTGAGCGCATTTCCTCGGCCTTTGTCGATCTCCAGTCCGGAGTGACCGCCACGCAGACCCGTCACCTTCAACAGCGCCGCGGCTGCCTGTGCTGAGGAAGGATCGAAGCTTACCTTCCATGTGCCGACGGTGTCGCGTCCGCCGGCGCAACCGACATAGAGTTCGCCTTCCTCCTCGGAATCCAGGTTCAGGAGGATCCTGCCTTCCAGGGCGTCGCCTGCGATACTCTTGGCTCCTGTCAGCCCCCTCTCCTCATCCACGGTAAACAGGAATTCCAACGGTCCGTGTTCCACGGACTTGTCTTCCATGATCGCCAGGCTGGTGGCGACTGCGATCCCGTTATCCGCGCCCAGTGTCGTACCGTTGGCCATGATCAGGTTGTCTTTGCGCACGAGTTCGATCGGGTCTTTGTTGAAATCGTGGACCTTCTCCTTGTTTTTCTCTCCCACCATGTCCAGGTGACCCTGCAGCACCACGCCACGGGCCTGTTCACGCCCCGGCGACGCGGGTTTCTTGGCCACTACGTTGCCGACCTGGTCCACCTTGGCGCTCAGCCCGAGCCGCTTGGCCGTGGCCGCAACGTATTTTGAAATTGCCGCCTCGTTGCCGGAGCAACGCGGGATGCGTGCGATCTCTGCGAAGTATTTCCACACCAGTTCAGGCTTCAATCCCTCGGTAGCTTTAGTCATCAGTGCCTCCTTGCTTATAAAAAATGTGCGGCCGCTCTTGGGCGGCCGCAGTTGAGAATGGGCCTCGTGCTACATGATGGCGGTTGGCGGCGCCGGCTCCTCGGGACGGCCGGCGTTGGCCAGCGGCACCCTGACCATGACCAGGATGAGGGCAATGGCCGCGATGATCATGCCGATCCAGTGCGGCGAAGGGAAAATCTGCGGCGTGTCGCCGCGCCAGATTGCGGCGATGACCAGGCCGCAGAGTGCCTCGCCCGCAATCAGCCCGGATGCCGTGAGAACCCCGGCGTTTTCAACGCGGGCCTTCTGGGCATCATTCAGACCGCGGCGGTCGCGCATCTTGTCGGTCGCCCAGCGGATGATGCCGCCGACAAAGATCGCGAACGTGGTCTCCACGGGCAGGTACATGCCGACGGAGAACAGCATGGGGCTGCGGACCTGAACCATGATCAACGCGAAGCCCATCAGGATGCCAACCACGACCAAAGGCCACGCCATATTGCCGCCGACGATGCCCTGGCTGAGCATGGCCATCAAGCCTGCCTGCGGGGCCGGCAGGGCCGTGCTGCCGAAGTGATACGCATTATCGAGCACCATCAGGGGGAAGAATAACACCAGCGATGCGACGATGACACCGAAGATGTCGCCGATCTGCATCTTGGCGGGCGTGCCGCCAAGGATGTGGCCCACCTTCAGGTCCTGCAGCATCTCGCCGGCGACTGCCGACGATACGCAAACTACCGCGGCCACACCGAGCACGGCGGCCACGCCACCGACGCCGGCCACACCGAGCCCCACCATCAACAGCGCGGCAACGACCAGCGTGCAGAGCGTGAGGCCCGAAACCGGGTTGTTCGAGGAGCCGATCATCCCGACAAGGTTCCCCGACACCGCCGCGAAGAAAAATCCTAAGATCACCATGACGACGGCGGCGCCGATCGCGCCGGTGATTACCTGTGAGCTGGTCAGATTGCCCGCGCCCGCGATGAAGAAATAGTAAAGCGCAATCATCGCAATAAATACAATGGCAATACCGACGAAGACCACCTTCATATTCAGGTCCCGTTCCGGGCGGCTCGCGGCTTCGCGGGCTTCAGCGGATTTCCTGAGATCGCTCACGGCGCGCGCCATGCCGATCCCCAGTTGCTTGCGCATGCGGAACAACGTGAATCCGGCGCCCACCAACATGCCGCCGACCGCGATCGGGCGGACGATCGAGAAGTAGACCGCCCCCGCCAGCGTTCCCCACTGCACCGTGGCTTCGGGAGGCAGCGATGCCTGGATTTGCGGGCCGAGCACATAGGTTAGCAACGGGACCAGGAGCCCCCAGGCGAGTACACCGCCGGCAAAGTTCAGCGCTCCCAGACGCGGGCCGATGATGTAGCCAACCCCGAGGTAGGCAGGGCTGATCGCAGGCGATTTGAAGGTGCTCATCCCGCCCGTCGTGATCATGGCCACCTTGGGATTGGTGCTGGTGCGCAGGAGCAGGCTTCTGCCGAGCGCGCCGATGTTTATAGTGAACGTCTTGAAAGGCTCGAAAATATTGAGCGCGCCCAGCGCGTTGATTACGGCGCCGAAGCCCATGTTGGCGAAGAGGATCTTCGCGGCCTTCGAGCCCTGCTGGCCGGCCTTATGGATTTCCGAGGCTGCGACCGATTCGGGGAAGGGAAGCTCTGGATCCTCGACCATGACCCGGCGGAGCAAGGTGACAAAGAGGATGCCGAGCAGGCCGCCAATGACCATGAGCGCGACGGATTTCCAATACTGATCCATCCCCATCCCCGGCCACAGGTTTGCGAGCACGAATGCCGGGATGGTGAAAACCGCGCCGGCGGCCACGGACTCGCCGATGGAACCGATCGTGCGCGCCATGTTCTCTTCAAGCAACGACCCTTTCATCAAGCGCAATATCGACATGCCGATGACGGCGGCCGGGTAGGTCGCTGCAATCGTCATGCCTGCCTTTAATCCCAGGTAGGCGTTGGCGGCTCCCAGGACAACGGTCATTAGAATGCCAAGGATGATGGCCTTGAGGCTGAACTCCATCATTTTCATGTCGGCCGGAACATAAGGCCGGTATTCCGGCTTTCCTTCAGCCGGGGGCTTGGTGGTTTGCGTGCTCATGCAGGAGTCCTCCCGATGTGATGATGAAATCTGAGCCCAATTCTAGACGGAACGGCCTAACTTAACACACGATTTGCGGGAAAGAAAGCGTTAGCGCTAGAGAAGGCAGAAGGTGCGATGTCTAACCGCAAAATGCACGAAAAACACGAAAGGAACCGTGAAATTCGTGTTCTTTGTGCCCCCATGTCGAGCGAGCTATCGGCCCGCCTTGAGATCGTCCGAGGAGAGGTTCAGTACGGGTTTCATGCTTTCGAGCCGGCGATCACCTTCATAATAGACGCGCTCCAGAAATAATCCGGAGGCGGGCGCCGCCAGCCGGGCGGGCTCGTCCGACTTCACTTGGAAGTAGCGTGCGACCGCGGCCTGCGAAAGCTGCCCCTTGCCTGCTTCGACAATCACCCCGACGATGCGGCGCACCATTTTCCATAGGAAATGCGATCCCTCCACACGAATCAGGATCAGATCGCCGGCTTCCTGCACTTGTACCCGGTCGATCAGCACTTTGGCCGACTTGTCCTCCGACTCGTCGGCTGAAAACGACTGGCAGTTCTTCATGCCGGCAAAAAGCGCCGCCGCGCGCCGCATGCGCTCCACGTCCAGATCTTCCTTCACCCACCAGACCAGTTTTTTGCCGAAAGCCGACCGCCTGCGGCTTATCTGGTAAATATAGCTGCGCCCGACAGCGTGGTGGCGGGCATGGAAACGAGGGTGCGTGCGTGCGCATGCCAGAATGTGAATGTCGGAAGGGATCTCGTCGTTGAGCCGGAGCCTGAAAATTTCAGGGGATAGCGAGACGTTCAAATCGAGATGCGCCACCTGGCGCAAGGCGTGCACCCCGGCATCGGTTCTTCCGGAACCGTAAAGCTCGAATTCCGCGACTCCGGTGATCTTTTTGATTGCAGCCTGGATCTCGCCCTGGATCGTGCGCGCGTTCTTCTGAACCTGCCAGCCGCTATAGCGGGTTCCCTGATATTCGATGAAGAGCTTGTATCTGGGCATATCCTTGCCTCGCAATCTGAACTTTCGGCATCCCGATCTCGTATTGCAGACCAGAGGGAGCTATGGTAATCCCTTATGTGCAAAGAAAGGGCGGATTTCTATATGGGCGGCAATGAACCGTCAGGAATCAGTTCCCATGCGGGGCACTTCGAGGAGGGCGGTTTCTTCGGTGCGCTCGCCAACAAGCAAACGTACCTGAATATTGTTTACCTGCTGCTTTCGTTCCCGCTGGGGATCTTCTATTTCGTCATCCTCATCGTCGGAATCTCTCTCGGATTCGGGCTTGCGATCCTCGGGGTTGGGATCCTGATTCTGCTGGCGCTGCTCGTCACCCTGCGAGGTTTTGCGGCCTGGGAGCGCCAGCTCGCGATCTGGCTGCTGAACACCTACATCCCTCCTCCCGATCCCAGACCCGAGCCCCTGCAACACCCGCTGATCGCCCTCAAGAAATATGTGACCGATTCCTACACGTGGAAGAGCCTGGTCTATTTCATGGTGAAGTTCCCTCTGGCGATCGCATCTTTCGTGATCACGGTGTTCATCACATCTTTCACCCTGGCTCTTGTTTCGGCCCCATTGCTCTATCGCTATACCCCTGTAAATTTTTTCTTCTGGCGCATCACCCGGGCCGAAGAGGCGCTCGTCTGCGTAGCCGTTGGCCTGATTTTTGGCCTGGTCTCTGTCCATGTCCTTAATGGCATGGCCGTGTTGAGCCGCGCCTTGGCGACCGCAATGTTGAGCGGGACACACCCTCTCCGAAGCCAGCCGAAAACCGGGCCGATCATTATTCCTTGATGCCAGGCCCACCCTGTGATTATTGTCGAAGCTGTATCCCACGCACAGGGGCGCACTCATGCGCATGAAATTGGGGCAGAGAAGCGGGCGCCGGGCGCCGCATGGCGCTCAGATCCAAGAGTTTTTTGATCCCAAGCCCCGTCCGGCGGCTGGGAGCCCGTCCGAGAATTAGGAGGGGCCGCGTTCCGAGCGCAGCGGTGGCAGATGCAAGGCGGCGCGACGCAGGCGATGTCTCGGTACATCGTCGAGGAGCGCCAATGCCGCAGATGCCCCCGCGCCGCCGGAACCCGAAGGGCGCATGGGGTTGCGGGGCGATCTCCGCGTTG
>JBGQNR010000212.1:0-11444 GCA_041501225.1 Acidobacteriota bacterium | reverse complement strand
CGCGCGGCACCACCACGGTGATCATTGATCCGCACGAAATCGCCAATGTACTGGGTCTGGAGGGCATCCGTTACATGTTCGACGCGGCCAAGTACAATCCGCTCTCCGTATACGTGATGATGCCTTCCTGTGTGCCGGCGACCGATATGGAAACGGCAGGCGCATATTTGCGGTGGTACGACATCGCGCACTATTTGAGCGATCACTGGGTGCTGGGCCTGGGAGAGATGATGAACTTTCCCGGGGTTGTCTACGGCGATGAGGAGGTGCTCAACAAACTGCGCGGATTCGAGGATGGCATTCGCGACGGGCACGCGCCGGGATTGACCGGCCGTGATCTGGTCGCCTATGTCGCAGCCGGCATCGGATCCGATCACGAAGCCACCACCGTCGAGGAGATGAGGGAAAAACTGCGCCTGGGCATGGTCGTGTTCATCAGGGAAGCCACCAACGCGCACAATCTTCTCACCCTGCTCCCCGGGCTCACCGTTGCCAACGGTCCCCGCGTATGCTTCTGTACCGACGATCGCCAGCCGGCCGACCTGTTGAAGGAAGGGCATATCGATTTCCTGATTCGGACCGCGATCTCCGTGGGGGTCTCTCCGCATATGGCGATCGCGATGGCCACACTCAACACGGCGAACTATTTCCGCCTGTTCGATCGAGGCGCGATCGCACCCGGAAAGCGCGCCGACCTGGTGGTGTTCTCTGATCTACAAAACATTCATGCCGAGATGGTCTTTCGGGCGGGCCGGCTCGTCGCCCAGAACGGCAAGGTCGAGCCCTGGGAACGGCCGCTCAAACCGCCGGTTTTGCGATCCTCCATGAACGTCAACTGGGAACGCGTGAACATGCGCATCCCGGCGCAAGGGCGGCGGGGACGCATCATCGGTGTGATCCCTGACCAGTTGATCACGGAGCATCTCATCGAGGATCTGAACATCACGGATGGTGAGGTCGCCTGCGACCCGGATCATGATGTGGCCAAGATCGCCGTCATCGAGCGACACCTCGCCACCGGCAACTATGGCATCGGTCTGGTGAAGGGGATCGGGCTCAAACGCGGCGCGATCGCTTCCACCATTGCACATGACAGCCACAACATCGTCGTGGTGGGTGTGGACGACGCCTCCATGCTGGCGGCAGCGCATGCCGTTGCGGATATGCGCGGCGGCATGGCCGCGCTCGATGGGGATCAGTTAATGGCCAAGCTTCCTCTGCCCATCGCCGGGCTGATGAGCGACCAGCCAATTGAAACCGTACGTGATCAGATGGAAGATCTCATTAGTGCAGCCCATCAACTGGGCTCGCCTCTGCGCGACCCGTTTACCGCCATGTCGTTCCTTGCTTTGCCGGTCATCCCCTCCCTGAAGATTACCGACAAGGGCCTCGTGGACGTCGATCGATTCCAGATTGTATCGCTGTTCGAGTAGGAAAATTCCTAGAGCGATCCTTCCACGGGCCCCTTCCCTGGCACAGGACAAGCAGGGCTGTTTCGGGCTTTCAATTGATTTTGACCTTCTTTTTCGTTATTGCAGCACTACACTTTTAGTAGATAGCCATACCGGCGAGGGAACAGAGAAAGGACCTGGCACGTTCTTTGTGCTTGAACCGCGATTTTATAAATGAAAATATATGTAATCGATCCGTTGAGTTCTGGTTGGACCTTGAAGAGGAAAACATCGCTATGTTTTATCGCCTGTCCATCTGCATCCTCCTGACTGCCGTTGCGGTTCTGGGCGGCGATTGGCCTCAATTCCGCGGTCCGAATCGGGACAATATCTCTACAGAAACCGGCCTGTACAGGACTTGGCCCGCCGGCGGCCCGAAGGTACTCTGGAAAACGCCGGTTTGCGAAGGGTATGCGGGAGCTGCGATCAAGGACAGCAGGCTTTACCTCAATGATTACAACAACGTCAAAAAGGAGCACCTCGTCCGTTGCATCTCGCTCGCCGATGGGAAAGATATCTGGCAATGGAGCTATCCGGTCGAGATCCGTCCGAGCCATGGGATCACCCGGACCGTGCCGGCCGTGGGCCAGAATCTGGTTTTCTCGCTGGATCCCAAATGCCGTTTTCACGCCCTTGACATCAAGACCGGAAAACTGGTATGGCAGAAGAATCTGGTCCAGGAATATAAAGTCACAATCCCCGGGTGGTATGCCGGCCAGAATCCGCTCCTCGAGGGGAACAGGGTCCTGCTGGCCACAGGAGGCGATGCTCTGGCGGTTGGCTTCGACCAGGCAACCGGCAAGGAAGTCTGGCGCGCACCCAACGAATTCAAGGACGTGATGTCCCATTCCTCTCTCATGCCGGCAACCATCGGCGGGGTCAAGCAGTACCTCTACCTGACCATGAACAAAGTCGTCGGGATCGCCGCGGCCGACGGAAAAATCCTATGGAATATCCCCTTCACCGTCAAAATGGCAGGGTGCCCTTCTCCGGTTTCCATCGGCGACGGAAGGATCTTCATCACCAGCGGCTACGAGGCCGGCAGCATGATGATCCAGGTCCAAAAGGGAGCCGCCGGTTTTACGGTTCAAAAGCTTTATGACTTGACCAGCAAGCAATTTAACTCCGAAGTACACACGCCGATTCTCTTCCAGAATCACCTCTTCGCGGTCGGCAGCACGACGCACGGCAGATTTACCTGCCTCGGTCTCGACGGCAAAATCGTGTGGCAGAGCCCTGTCGTTTCAGGCGATGCAGCCGCAAGCCGGACGTTTTATCTCGGAGGTTTTTTGCTTGCCGATGGCTTGTTTTTCATCCTGGACGGCAACTCCGGGATGCTCCGTCTCCTCGATGCCAACACCAAGCAGTATAAGGAATTGGCCAGCGCGCAGATTCTGGAGGGAGAGGACGTGTGGGGCCCGATAGCGTTGTCCGACGGGAAGCTGGTGATCCGGGACATGAACAAGATGGTCTGCCTGCAGGTGGGTCCATCCGCCGCTGGAAAGTAAACGACTTAGGAAACTGGGATGCCTGTCCGAGGGATGTGGACACAGGATTGAATGACACTAGGACAAGGAACCCCGAAGGGGTTAGCAGCGCCAGCCCAGGGCGCAAGCCCTGGGGAAATCGCGAAGGCCGAGTGAAGCCCTGGAAGGGCGACACAGGCTGTTTCGCCCTTCCAGGGCTTTCTCAGTTTGTTTCCATGTTCCCAGGGCTTTCGCCCTGGGCTGGCGCTGTTGGGGACCCCTTCAGGGTTATTTTGCTGCCTATCCTTGTACGCTGGCGCTTGATTAAGCGCCATTCTGAGAGGATCGACATGCGAGGACGTTTTTCTCATAGTTGAACGGCAGAGGGATTGTTTCCGACAATTATCAAGAGCGTATTGTCGTTCTTGGAGAATTATGGAGCCAAACGAGGGGAAAACGACGCAACTGAGCCTGGCCGAACGTTTCCGGAAATCATGGTTTCCGCCGACGGCCGTAGCAGGCGCTTTTGTTGCTTTTGTCGCAGCCGCTCTGCGTGTCCGTCCGACGGCGAAAGTAACACCGGTGCCCGCGGAACCTTTCGGTCCGGCCAAGCCGGCAGAACAGCCGGCACAGCCGATCCCGGGTCTGGAGCGTGAATACACATTATCCGCGGTCTTGGGCAGCGCCGCATCCGCGCACCCATTCCGTCGTTCTCTGGCTGGAATCGCTGTCGGCGCCAAAGATACGGTGTACGCCCTCGGCGACGACGAAATCAGGATTTTCGAAGCCAACGGCAATCTTGTGCGGAACTGGAAAGCGCCGGAGAACGCCGCCTGCCTCACGGTTGGGCCGGATCAACGGATCTATATCGGCGCTGCCGGACGCGTTGAAATCTATGATGCCGGAGGAAGCCATGTCGGCGGTTTTGTAGCCGGCGAGAAAAAACCAACAGCCGATATCACTGCGATCAAGATTCTCCAGAATGGCATCCTGGTCGCCGATGCTGCGGCCCGGGTCATCCGTCACTACGATGCCGGCGGCAGGCAGCTTGGTCTCATCGGAAACAAGAGCAAGGCCGGCGGTTTTATGCTCCCGAACAGGAGCCTGGATATCGATGTCGATACCAAAGGGGTGATCCGCGCAACCGACACGGGACGGCATCAGGTAACGGCGTGGACCGTCGATGGTTCACCCCTCGGCTCGTTCGGCAAGTTCGGCATGAGCAACCCGGCGGATTTTGTGGGTTGCTGCAATCCGGTAAATCTCGCCGTGACGCCCGACGGTAAGATCGTCACGGGTGAGAAAATGGTCGCGCGCGTGAAGGTGTATGAGCCGGACGGAAGGTTGCTCGCCCTGATCGGTCCCGAGCAGTTCGATCCCAACTGCATTCATATTCACCTGGCGGTGGATTCCAAGGGGCGGATCCTTGCCGGCGATCCGGTGCGGCGCGAGATCAAAGTCTTCTCCCTGGTCGCCAAAATCGCGGCTGGGGATCGGAAACCTGAGGAGCCTGAGAACGCATGAGTGAAAAAAGCACGCGCCGCCAATTTATCGATCGTTCCTGCCGCATTCTCGGATTCGCAGCCATCGGCGGAGCCGCAGGCTTGCTCACAAAAAGAGCCTCGGGTGACGCCGTGTACCAGGTCGATCCTTACAAATGCACTGCCTGTGACCTGTGCCGCACTTCCTGTGTCTTGAGCCATTCGGCCGTCAAGGCGGTCAACGATTTCGACAAGTGCGGTTATTGCATGCTCTGCCCTGCCTACTTTGACGTAACGAGCCGGCCCGATGAAAAGGGTGTTCCTGCGGGAAAGGTCTGTCCCCAGGACGCCCTCAAAAGGCGTGTGGTAGGAAAGGTGGATGAGGAAGATCCCAACAACAACTATTACGAGTACGTCATCGACGAAACCCGGTGCGACGGCTGCGGCAAGTGCGTCAAGGCCTGCAAGCCGCCGGCGGGAAACGGGTCTCTGCGCCTTGAAATCCGCTATGCGCGCTGCCTGGAATGTAATGAATGCTCCATTCAGCTTGCCTGTCCGGATCGTGCGATCGCGCGTGTGCCAACGCCGGGCATGGCGCCCGCTAAGCTGACATGATCTCGAGGTATATCTCCAGAACGATGGCAATCCGCCGCTCTCGAAAAATCATCGGGTTTTTGCTCGTTCTTTTTGCGCTCCTGGCCTCCAGTATGCTCTTCGCTCAGTACCAGAAAGCGCCGCCGGATTTCGGCGGGATTTACAGCTTCCCTACCCCAACGCACCCGGAACCGCGAGCCTACTGGATTCGCCTTCTCGACATCGTGATGTTGATGGTCGGTCTGGGCATGTCGGCCTGGCTCATTTTAGCGCGCCGGAGTCGCAACGGGGTCATGCTCCTAAGCCTGGGCGCGCTGGCCTATTTCGGCTTTTATCGGAAAGGCTGCATCTGCCCTATCGGTGCCATTCAAAACGTGACCCTGTCACTGGTCGATGGCCGCTACCTGATCTCTCTGGGTGTGATCGCCTTCTTCTTTCTCCCGTTGGCAGCGGCGCTCCTTTTCGGGCGTGTTTTTTGCGGCGGTGTCTGCCCGCTCGGCGCGATCCAGGACCTTGTGCTGCTGCGCCCGCGCAAGGTGCCTGAAAAGCTCGACCGAGCGTTGAGTTGGCTGCCCTATGTATATCTCGGTCTCGCGGTCTTGTTTGCCGGTTGGGGGCTGCACTTGAAAATCGGCGGCTTTCAGATCCAGATGGCGCGTCGTTTCCTCATCTGCGAGTGGGACCCCTTCATCAGCATCTTCAGGATCACCGGCGCATTTCACATGCTCGTGATCGGCGCCGTGTTTATTCTGGCAGGAATGTTTTATGGCCGTCCCTACTGCCGCTGGCTGTGTCCTTATGGAGGTCTGCTCTCGATTCTCTCGCGCGTCTCGTGGAAGAACGTGCAGATCACACCCGATAAGGAGCTGGATTGCGGCCTGTGCGCCGACGCATGCCCGTATGGCGCCATCCACAATCTCCGGGCCGACCGGGCCTCCTGTCTGGCTTGCGCGCGCTGCTACGAATATTGTCCGCGCGAGCTGGAGCTGCGAGACGGCCCGACAGGCACAGACCCCCTGGTCCAGGTGAAGTGACGTGTGACGAACAACAAAATACCAATGACGAATGAGGTAGGCCTTGGCGATCGCTCCGATCTTCGCTCTTTATTGACGCTGACAGGGGCCTGTCTCTTTTTTGGTAACTGAACCGCATCTATGACGACCCATCGATGGAATTCCGGCGCCCGCTCCTGGGCAGGCATCATTGCCGCCTTCCTGGTCGTCTCCGCCGCGGTCTGGCTGCTCGCGGTGCACATCGATGCGCGTTATGTGACGCCGCGCGATAAAGCCACAGTCGATGCTTTGAAGAAGAAGGCGGCGCTCGACGCTGGGGTCCAAAAGATCCTTCAGCCTGAATTGGATCGTCAACACCTGGTGCTGGTCGCAAGGCGCAATGCCTATAATCGCAGTAGTTTTCTCCTCCTGATTTCCCTGGGCCTGTTTTTGGCCTGGTATAAATGGTTTCGTCCCAACCAGGAGGAGTGTCTCGGAATCCCGCCTCGTTTGAGGAGGTTCATTGCAAAAATCCCTCAGCGCGCGGAAGATCCCGTTTCCGGCGCAAGACTGCAAGATGCCGGTGCGGATCGGAAACCGGAACCAGCGATTGCGACGCTGATGCCAGCGGCTCCGGCCGCAGAGCCACCGCCCATTGACCTTGGCCCGGTTGCGGAGATCCTCCGAAACGAGGGGCGAAGACCTGACGCAGCTATTCCGATTCTTCAGGCTATTCAAGCCCGGTATCGCTACCTCCCCGACGAGGCCCTGCGCAGGGTTTGCGAAACGAGCGAGATCACACCGGCACAAATCGCAGGCGTGGCCTCTTTCTACAGCCAGTTTCGGCAGACTCCCATGGGAGAGCATCTGGTCAAGATCTGTGAGGGTACGGCCTGTCATGTTTCCGGAGCCGTCGAAGTAGGGAATGAACTGCGGCGCTGCCTCTCTATGGCGGATGATTCTGACACCGATCCTTCGAGGCAATTCACGATCGAACGCGTCGCATGCGTTGGATCATGCAGCCTGGCACCGGTCATCACGATTGACGAGAAAATATACGGCAAGTTGAGCGCTCTCTCCGTAGGGAAGGTGGTCCGCGATTTCATGGAAGCGGAAAGAGCGGGAAAGAAAAACGGCAACGGCAGGCAGCCTCATGGATCACGGGTAAAACCCACGTCGGCCGACGCTGCCCATGCGGTCGAAATCCGGATCGGCTTCGGTTCCTGCGGCATCGCCAGCGGCGCTCAAGAAGTGCGGGCTGCGCTTGAAGATGCCATCGCGTCGCTGGGTGGCGGGGCAGCGGTCAAGGCGGTGGGCTGCAGCGGTCTCTGCCATCGCGAACCGCTGATTGAAGTGATCGAGAACGGCCGCCGCGCGCTCTATGGCAACGTTGTTCCCGCAGATGTCCGGAAAATTGTCCGCAAACACGTGAAGCCTCAGGGCCTCTTCCGCAAAGTACGTCATGAAATTCATGACGCCCGGGCGCGGCTCTTTGACGATAACGCCTGGTCTCCGGTCAAGGAACGGGAGGTCGACGCGACGCCCTACATGAAAAAGCAGGTTCGCGTCGTCCTGGAGAATTGCGGGGAAATCAATCCACTATCCTTGGATGATTATCGCCAGCGGGAAGGCATGCGCGCCCTGGAGGAGTGCCTGAAACACCTGTCGCCGCAGGACGTGATAGAGAAAGTGCGCGCCGCCGGCCTGCGCGGCCGAGGGGGAGCAGGATTTCCCACCGCCGTGAAATGGGACTTAACCCGGCGCGCGCCGGGCACCGTCAAATACGTGATCTGCAACGGCGATGAAGGCGATCCCGGAGCGTTCATGGACCGTGCGGTCTTGGAAGCCGACCCATTCCGCGTAATCGAAGGATTGATCATTGCCGCTTACGCGATCGGAGCCGGCGAAGGATATCTCTATGTTCGTCGGGAGTACCCGATCGCTGTGCGCCATGCGCGCGCTGCCATCGAGACGGCCGCAGAACATGGGTTTCTGGGCGACCGCATTTTCGGCACCCAATTCAGCTTCAAGCTGCATGTGCGCGAAGGGGCCGGCGCCTTCGTGTGCGGAGAGGAAACCGCGCTCATCCAATCGATCGAAGGCAAGCGCGGCATGCCGCGTCTGCGGCCTCCTTATCCCGCACAATCAGGTCTCTGGGGAAAACCGACGCTCATCAACAACGTCGAGACACTGGCGTGCCTGCCATGGATTTTCCGCCGCGGCCCCGAAGCCTTCGCCGCGATGGGAACGGCAAAATCCAAAGGAACCAAGGTGTTTTCACTCGTCGGAAAGGTCAACCGCGGCGGCCTGATTGAAGTACCCATGGGCATCACCATCCGGGAAATTGTCGAGGAAATCGGCGGCGGCATCAAGGGCGGCAGGAAGTTCAAGGCGGTCCTGGCCGGCGGGCCGTCAGGAGGATGCATTCCCGCGCGGCTTGCCGACACACGCATCGATTACGAGGAATTGGCGTCCACGGGCTCCATCATGGGTTCCGGAGGGTTGGTGGTTCTGGATGATCGCGATTGCGCCGTCGACATCGCCCGCTACTTCCTGAAATTTACCCAAAACGAGTCCTGTGGAAAGTGCACCTACTGCCGCGTCGGCACCAAGCGCATGCTGGAAATACTCGAGCGCATCTGCCAGGGCAAAGGGAAAGAAGAAGACCTGCGGCTGCTCGATGAGCTCAGCATCCGCATTAAGAAAGGGAGTTTGTGCGGTTTGGGACAGACCGCGCCCAACCCGGTCTTGACGACACTCCGCTATTTCCGGGAAGAGTACGAAGCGCATATACGCGAGGGGCGCTGTCCAGCGGCATCCTGCAAGGCCCTGATCCATTACCGGGTTTTAGATTCCTGCACAGGATGCACGCTCTGTGCCCAGGCTTGCCCCGCGGGCGCCATTCATGCGCGGCCGTACCAGCAACACGAGGTCGTTGACGATCTCTGCACGCGTTGCGGCATATGCATGACCGCCTGCCCGGAAAATGCGATCGAGGTCGCGTGAAGAATTGGTATGGAATCTGCAATTCAGACAGTGGAGAAGATCGCACCGCGAAGACCTCAAAGACCGCAAAGAGGCGAATTCGATTCTTCACGGCCGAGAATGGCGGCCGAAGGCAAGCCCCCATGCGGCCTGGGAGTCAGCTTTGCGGTCTTTGTGGTCTTCGCGGTGAAAAGATGATCCATTTCTACTTTCCATGCCCAGTGCCTGAATCACAGGTATGGAGTTAGAAGGCACGCAGTTCCTTTTGTGTGAGATAACGACATGGTGAAAGTAACCATTGATGGGCGCGAGTCCGTGGTCGAGGAAGGCACCACTATCCTCGACGCGGCGCGCCGGCTCGGAATCCGCATTCCCACGCTGTGCCATGTCGAGAATTTTCCGCCGTCCGCCTCCTGCTTCCTCTGTGCGGTGCAGGTAGAAGGGCGGGAGAGCCTCTCTCCGTCCTGTGCCATGGCCGTCGCCGATGGCATGGTCGTCAGCACCGACTCGGACGAGGTGCGTGCATCGCGCAAGATGGCACTGGAACTCCTCCTTTCCGACCATGTGGGCGACTGTATTGGGCCCTGCAGGACAGGCTGCCCGGCACGATTCGATATCCCTGGCTTTCTCACCCAGGTTTCCTCGGGCGACATGCGGAGATCGGCGGAAATTGCCGCCGATTTTCTCACCCTGCCCGCCGCATTGGGCCGGGTCTGCCCGCGTCTTTGTGAGCAACGCTGTCACCAGTGCGACAAGGGAGAATCCCTTTCCATTGGCCATCTTCACCGCTTCGCCGCGGATAGCGACCTGGCCTCGGGAACTCGTTACATCCCGCGCAAGGACAAGGAAAGCGGCAAGAGAGTGGCCATCGTCGGCGCAGGGCCCGCAGGCCTCACCGCGGCCTACCACCTGCTGCGGCGCGGTCATGCCGCCACGTTGTTCGATGCCCACTCCGCCCCGGGGGGCATGCTCCGTTACGGCATTCCCGAATTCCGCCTTCCGCGCCATGTGCTGGATCAGGAAATCGATGTCGTCCGCATTCTGGGCGGGGAGTTCAGGATGCGGAAGCGGCTCGGCTCCGATTTCAGCCTGGACGACCTGTGCCGTGATTTTGACGCCGTTTTCCTCGCCCTCGGAGCCCAGGGCTCGCGCGGCCTGGAATGCCCGGGCGAGGAGCTCGCATTGCCTGCAATCGGATTCCTGGCAAGAGTCTCGGAAGGCCATCCCCCGCAGATTGGCGGCAATGTCCTGGTGTTCGGCGGCGGCAATACTGCCATGGACACTTGCCGAACCGCGGTTCGGCTCGGGGCACAATCCGTAACGGTTCTCTATCGCCGCAGCCGCCGGGAGATGCCGTGCCTCATGTCTGAAGTGGAAGCCGCGGAAGCCGAGGGGGTAAAGCTGGAGACGCTCGTCGCGCCGCTGCGTCTCGAAAAAATAGACGCCGGCAGGCTCCAGATGACATGCGTTCGTATGGAGCTTGGAGCCCCGGATGGCAGCGGCCGGGCCCGGCCTGTGCCGATTCCCGGCTCGGAATTTACCATGGAAGCCTCGAGCGTGATCGCGGCCGTCGGGCAGGTAGTGGAGACCGGATCGCTGAGTACGCACGGACTTCGTCTGGGACGATGGGGCATCGCTGTCAATCCTGCCACGCTGGCGACCAATCTCGACGGCGTATTCGCCGGCGGGGATGGGGTCACAGGAGCAGACCTTGCAGTCCGCGCTGTTGCTTCCGGAAGGCTCGCCGCCGTTGCCATTGATCAATATCTGGGCGGCCGTCCCGTCAAAGGGGACCCGGAGATGGTCAGCGTGCTGATGACCAGACTGGATGAAAAGGAGCTCGCCGCGTTCTTCCGCGAGATCGAACAGGCTCCGCGCGCTCCAATGCCCGAGCTGCCGCCGGAACAGCGTGTGCACAGTTTCGAAGAAGTGGAACTGGGCTATTCCCCCGAAGCAGCCATGCGGGAAGCCGGCCGTTGCATGGATTGCGGTTGCTGGAAAGCCACCACATGCCAACTCCGGCAGTACGCAACCGAGTATGGTGCGGATCCGCTGCGCTTCGCCGGTGCGCGCAGGAAATTCCAGCGCGACTCATCTCATCCGGAGATCATCTACGAACCCGGCAAGTGCATCCTCTGCGCGGCATGTGTGACGGCGGCAGCGGAAGCCGGTGACGGGCTGGGGCTCGCGATTGTAGGCCGCGGCTTCGAGGCTGCGGTTGCGGTCCCGCTCAAGGGGACGATGATCGAAGCCCTGCCGACGGCGGCGCGGCGCGCAGCCGAGGTCTGTCCCACTGGCGCCTTCGCGCTGAAGGAGGACGGCGGCTGCTGCCATCTCGCCTGAGCTGCAATTTCGTCCGCAATCTCCCCTGCACCTGGGCGCACCCAGGCGCATGAAAATTAATGGCCTTTTTAAAGCAGCCACGAATGACACGAATGGGTAAGAAGTTTGTGTCATTCGTGGCTGCTTTTGCTG
>JBGQNR010000211.1:0-11472 GCA_041501225.1 Acidobacteriota bacterium | reverse complement strand
GTAAAGACAGGGGGGCAACAGCAGTCACCGCAAAGACCGCAAAGACCTCAAAGAATCGCCGTTATTCTTCTTCGCGGTCTTCGTGGTCTTGGCGGTTCGATGTCTGCATACGATATTTTCACAGCTTCGAAGCACCGCCCGGGGTCCAGAGAAGTCGATTCGAAAGCCCTGGAAGGGCGGCAGAGGGATCTTGTGAAGTCTGAGCTTCGATTGAGTCTGCAGGAGATCTCGATGCCCGTCTTTATCTGTTGGGCGTCCGCGCGCGCCGGTTCTGTCTGGCCGTGGGGAATCGAAACGCGCAGTGTTTCATGTCGGCACGTGGGCCGATGAATTTCACCCCTTCGCGTTCCAACAGCTCGCGTTGCATCAGTCCGGCTCGATCCGGCAGTAATATCCGGCCGCCACTGCCGAGCACCCTTTGCCAGGGTATCCCTCGGGCGTCTGCGTTGTGCAGAGCCCAGGAGACTTGCCGGGCAGTTCCTGGATAACCGGCCGCACGCGCAACATCTCCGTAGGTCGCAACCTTGCCGAGGGGGATGCGGCAAACCATTTTCTGGATTTCTTCAAAATATCCCATGACCCGGTGCAGACCGTGAGCAGTCTTCAGAGATGAGTTCACTAGAGCTCATCTTTTCGCTGCTTATCATCGTTCATCACTCAGCGCTTCAAAACGGCAAGTGAAGTGCCGCAAAAATGGCGTCTGATACGTGATCCGGTAACCCTTGAGCAAGTCCTTGCGCGCATGCACGTCCAGAATGATCTCGACGACGTAGTCGATGTGACTTTGGGTGTAGACACGCCTGGGAATGGCGAGGCGCACCAGTTCCATGGCCGCCGGAGTCTCCTTGCCCGTTTCGGCGTCCCTGCGTCCGAACATTACCGATCCGATCTCCACCGATCGGATGCCGCCGAGTCGATAGAGCTCGCAGCAGAGCGCCTGCCCCGGGTATTGGGAGGGCGGGATGTGAGGGAGCATGGCTTTAGCATCGATGTAGATAGCGTGCCCGCCCGGGGGCTGTACAATGGGGACGCCCCGTTCGGCGATGTGGCTGCCCAGGTAACTCGTCGAGACGATCCGATAATTGAGATAATCTTCATGCATGATTTCCCTGAGTCCGACAGCGATCGCATCCAGATCGCGGCCTGCCAGCCCGCCGTAGGTAGGAAAACCCTCGGTCAGGATCAGCAGCTCCTTCTCCTGCTCGGCCAGTTTGATGTTCTTGGTGCACAGGAATCCGCCGATGTTGGCCATGCCATCTTTCTTGGCCGACATGGTGCAGCCATCGGCATAGGAAAATATCTCACGCACGATTTCGGGAACGGGCTTGGATTCGTAGCCGGGCTCGCGCAGCTTGATGAAATAGGCATTCTCGGCAAAGCGGCAGGCATCGATATAAAAGGGAATATCATAGCTGCGCGCAATCTCGCTCACCTCGCGAATGTTGCGCAGGGAGACCGGCTGGCCACCGCCCGAGTTGTTCGTTATCGTGATCATGATGAGCGGGATTTTTTCCTTGCCGTACTCCCGGATCGCCGCCTTGAGCGCTTCGACGTTCATATTCCCTTTGAAAGGATGAACCAGTGCCGGTTCCTTCCCCTCAGGAATGACGAGATCCAGCGCTTTGGCGCCGCGATATTCGATGTTGGCGCGGGTCGTATCAAAGTGAGTATTGCTGGGCACAACATCGCCCGGATTGCAGGTCAGGCTGAAGAGGATGCGCTCGGCCGCGCGCCCCTGGTGCGTGGGAATGATATAGGGGAAACCGAAAATCTCACGCACCGTTTCTTCAAACCGGAACCAGGATTTGCTCCCGGCATAGGCTTCATCACCGTCCATTAACGCCGCCCATTGCCTGGCACTCATGGCGGCAGTCCCGCTGTCGGTCAACAAATCGATCAGAACATCCTCGGCCGGGACAAGAAACAGGTTGTAGCCTGCCCGGCGCAAAATCTCTTCGCGCTCTTCGAGAGTCGTCATGCGGATGCTCTCGACTACTTTGATCTTGAAAGGTTCGATGATTGTCTTCATTCCTGCTCCTTGTTCAGGGAGAAACCCGGCGTCGTTAACCTGCTGATTCTATCAGGAGTAGGCATAAAAAGCCGCTTTCCGATTGTATTAAGGGTCCTGTAACCTTAAGATCGTTCTCGCCGGAAGGCTCGAGGGGATTTCGTGATCGGTACAACCATATCTCATTACAGGATCGTGGAGAAGCTCGGGGGCGGAGGCATGGGCGTCGTTTACCGGGCCGAGGATATCAGGCTCGGTCGGACCGTCGCGTGCAAGTTCCTGCCCAAGGAGCTCGCCGGCGACGAGCAGGCGCTGAAGCGCTTCCAGCGGGAAGCCCTCGCGGTTTCGGCGCTGAATCACCCGCACATCTGCACTCTTTATGACATCTGCGATGAAGGCGGCCAGCCATTCATGGTCATGGAACTGCTGGAAGGCCGTTCGCTGGATCACATCATCGCAGGAGAGCCGCTGAGCGTAGACACTATCCTCGAAATCGGCATCCAGATCGCCGATGCGCTGAACGCCGCCCACGCCAAGGGAATCGTGCATCGGGATATCAAGCCGGCGAACATCTTCGTAACTGCCCAAGGGCAGGTAAAAGTGCTCGATTTCGGGCTTGCCAAGCTGGGCATGCCGGAGCCCCCGCGTCCCGTTGCATCCGGAGGTCGAACGCCGCAGCCGGCAGAAGCCCTCTTGACCACTCCAGGCATGCCCGTGGGAACAGCTGCCTACATGTCTCCGGAACAGGTACGGGGAGAGGACACCGATGCACGCAGCGATCTCTTTTCGCTGGGCGTCGTACTGTACGAAATGGCGGCGGGGCGTCCTCCGTTCGAGGGCCCAACGTGTGGCGTCATATTCGAAGCCATCCTGAACCGCACCCCGATCACGCCACGAGTCTGGAATCCGGCGCTCCCTCCCAACCTTGAAGGCATAATCCAGAAAGCTCTGGAGAAGGATCTCGAGGCTCGCTATCAGAGCGCCGCCGGCCTGCGCGCGGATCTTAAGACTCTTAAGCTGGAGAGAGATTCCGGAATCATAGCTGCAACTATGACAACCGGCTGGAAAGGTACGGAGGGGCCCATCGGAACAAGGGATTCATTTCCCGGACTGGACGAGGGGAGACCCCCTGCGCAGCGCAAATCCAAGCGCGCGCTGCGCATGGCCCTTTGGACCGGGGCAGCTGTGCTCATGGTGACGGCGGGGTACATGTTCTTTTCCGTCAACACTACCTACTTCCCCTGCATCGTCATAAGGGAATTCCGGGTCGATCCCGAGGTGCTGAATCCCGGGCTCGTCGAATTTGCGGTCAAGCGCACTCTCTCACAGTTCCTGGAGGTGCCGGTCTACGATCAGCGCGAGTTCGAGCAGGTGTTGAGGCTCGAGCGCGCCGCGCGGAAGTCACAAGCCGATAAGCGCAGCAGCCCCGGAGTGGTGGAAAAAATCCTGACGCGGTCGGAATCGGTGCGTGACCCCGCTCTTGCCGTCACGGCTGAAATTCGTCAATCGTTGGGTGTGCTCGAGCTTCGGGTGAACCAAACCAACCGCGGCCGTGCGGAATCTTTCTCGACCCGCTACCGGGGCGTCGACCAGCTGATTACCAAGGGTGTGGACGATCTCGTCAAGCAGATCCTCCAGGCTTATGATGCTCAGCTGGCCGCCAAACTGGAAGCCAATCCGCAGGAATATCGCCCTGCCGTCCTCCTTCTCTCGCACATGCTCGACGCCTTGCGCCACTACTGGAAAGGCGCGCAGGCGTGGGACCATCTCGACCCGGCACTGGCAGAAAACGAATTCAAATCGGCGCTCGTGATCGATCCCACTTTTGCGCTGGCACGGCTGGGCCTGGGCGAAGTGCGTGTGTTCCAGAATCAGTGGAATGAGGCTCAATGGGAAATCCGGGCCGCCAGGGAACAGTCAGGTTCGCTGACGGATCTGGACCGGATGCGCATCGACGCCCTTCTCGCCCGCGTTTCCGGCAAGACATTCGAGGAGCGCGCCCAGCTGGAAAAGCTCATCGGCCTCCAGCCGCACCGCGTGGAATATGTTTACGAACTCGCGGAGTCCTATTTCCACACCGCAGACGCCCAGGACGCGATCAACAAGTACCTGGAGGCGCTGGCAATCGACGACACCTATTTCAAGGCCTACAACCACCTGGGATTGTGCTATTCGTGGAAAGGGGATCATGCGCGCGCGCTGGAGGCTTTGACACAGTACGTCAAGATCGATCCCTCCATCAACGCCTACGACAGTCTCGGCGACGTTCTCATGCTCGCGGGAGAGTATGACAAGGCCGAAGAAATGAAAAACAAGGCGGCCGCGGAGGCGGAGAAGATCGGCTCAAGCCTCTATTATGTCAAGCGCAGCCTGGTTTTCCTGGACATCCTGCGCGGCCGCAACCGGGCTGCGCAGCAAAAACTCAATCTGCTGTTGAATCAGAGTTTCAGCGATCCAGTGGAAAGAGCGCGTTTCCTCGCCGTGCAGTCGTTCTTTTACTTTCGTCTGGGAGAATTGGTGCCTGCCCTGCATGCCTGCGCACAGGGACTGCTGCTGGTCAATGATGAACTCAGCAGCGACGCCCCGCGCGATGAACTGGTATGGCTCAAAGGCCTGATCGAGCTGGCGCGCAAAAACCTCCCCGGCGCCCAAACAGCGCTGTCGCAGCTGCGCAAGATGCTCGATGCGAGCTCCATCAATGACAGAAACTACAAGCCCGCGTATAAGCACTACATTCATCTCCTTGCCAGCATCAAAACCGCGGAGGGGAAAAAGGATGAAGCGGTCCAGGCGATCAAAGACCTGGAATACGTGAAGGAAAAACTCGGCTACTGGAGCACGCTCTACGACTACGCCTTTATCATGGACAGCATCGGCCAGCTTTATGAAAAGCTCGGCGCCGCTCAAGACGCCGAACAATCCTATCGGGATGCCCTGGCATACAACACTAAATTCGCTGTGGCTCACTTCCACCTGGCCCAGCTGTTGCTCAAGTCCGGCAGAAACCAGGAAGCAAGAGACGAATTCATCCAGTTTCGTGCGCAATGGGCTTCCGCCGATGCCGACACTCCTGAATCCGTCACTGCGGTGCAGATGTTAAAAATCCTCTCGAAGGCAAAATGACGGATCAGGTGCGAGCGGCGGCGATCTTTTTGTCGATAAAATAAAACACCAGCCCTGCCAAAACCGTCACCAGGCCCGCAAGTGATTCCAGAGGCTTGTCTCTCAGAACAAAAAACAACATCCACCCGGTAACCATGAGGAAAATCACGGGAGTTACCGGATAGCCCCAGGTTTTATAGGGCCGTTTGAGGCCCGGGTTTTTCCATCTCAAAACGAAGACACCCAGAACAGTCAGAAACGTAGACAAGGATAGGATGAACCCGATATACGTGATGATCTGTTCAAACTTGGACGTGAGCACCAGAATGATCACCACTGCATATTGGAACGTCAGAGCATAGATAGGCACGCCATTCTTGTTCTTCTTTTTCAAGAAGCCGAGCAGTGCATAGTCTTCGCCCATGACCTGCGACACCCTCGGGCCTGCCCATACCATGCTGCTGATCGCTGAGATCAGTCCCAGGGAAATGAGTGCGCCCATCAGGATGGCGCCCACGTTGCCGAAAATGTAATTTGCCGCAATAAATCCCACTTCCGGCTTGCCCTCCAAGGCGCTGATCGGGCTTGAATAGAGGAAAACCAGGTTGAGCGGGACATACAGAACGATCACGATCAGCGTACCCAGAAACAACGATCTGGGCAGGTTCTTCCCGGGATTTTCAATTTCGTTGACCACATAGGTGGCGGCGTTCCATCCCGAGTAGGCGTACATCACAAAAACCAGCGATACCGCAAAGGGTGCGCTCAGGACAAATCTGATGCTGTCCGGGCCGGGCAGAAAGCTCAGACCCTGGGATTTGGCGAGTGCAAACCCGGCGAACACAAGGACCAAAATCAGGCTGATCTTCAGAACCGTAAAAAACACCTGGAAGCGGCTGACAAACTGGATTTGCATAGTATGGACGAAACTGACCAGGGTGACCACGCCGATAACAATGGCCATGGCCAGAATGGATTCCTGGCCGGGAACTATCGCCCCGGAAGCGACAAGGGTTTGCGTGCTGTATCTGCCGACTGCCATGGCGGCAGCGGCGATGGGGGCCGAAAAGCCTACCAGAGCCGACACCCACCCCGAGAGGAATCCGAGCGCCGGATGGAAGATTTTCGAAAGGAAATGATATTCACCCCCCGATCTGGGCATAGCAGCCCCAAGCTCACCATAGGTGAGCGCCCCGCACAGGGCTGCGATGCCGCCCACCAGCCACAAGAAACCTATGGAAAACCCGTCCTTGAGGTCGATGACCTGAAAACCAAGGCTGGTAAATACGCCGGTTCCGATCATATTCGCAGCAACAATAGCCGTCGCTGTGTACAAACCAATCTTGCCGGTCTTCTGTCCCGCACTGCCCGCACCCTCTTGCACTGGAGTCATCTGGTCCTCCAAAGCTGCATCCCCTGTATCTGCCTAGGATATCCATCTCAACGCCGGCGCCGATGCGCAGGCTCTCCCGCTGCATCGGCGCGGGGACTATAATAAGTAGGGAACGGGAAAAATGAAAGGAAGATGCATATGCTCTCAAAAAAGCAAAAAGCCGCCCATCTGGCAGCGGGAGCCGCCTCGACTGCCGCGATCATCTGGCTGCGCTACGCCAAGTCGGCCGCAGGAGCCCGCGACTTCCTCGCCAACACAGGTGCAAAGGCGGGCAGGGCGCTCGGCAGCATCGGCAGCGCGTTGGCAACTGTGCAGCAGCGTCTGGAAGAAACCGACCGGCTGGTGCACGACTTCGTTCAGCTTGGCAGCGAGCAGAAAGATCGGGTAGAAGTGGTCCTCAACGATACCTGGGAGAGGCTCGAGCAGACGAGGGACCTGGTCCTGAACAATGTGGAGCTCTCTTCCAAGGAGATCTCCGCACTTCTCGGGGACATTCGGGCAGCCTTCAAACAACTGGCTGCTGCGAAATCAACCCTGGCTGCCTGAAACCGCAGATGAACGCTGACCCATTAAGCAGGTTGGCCGGACGAGGTCTTGCGGCAACCCTCTCCGGGGCCCACGCAAAACCTCGTCCGAAATCAGCGTTCATCTGCGTGCATCTGCGGTCAAAGCTCTCTGCGAGCTCTGCGCCCTCCGCGGTGGCAGTTTTTGCAGCTTCGTACATTTCAAGCGGGCAGCGTTACCCGAGCGAGCCGACCTCCTGTTCAACCTGGTCCAGAATCTCGCACGTCTTGACCAGATCCTTCATGAGGTTGTGGTCGGGGAAGAGCGGACGGTCGACATCGAGGTGCTCCACGTGCTTGCGCACCACTTGGTGGGCCTTCTTCACGCCGCGTCCTGGACTGAATTCTCGGAAATCCAGCGCCTGGGCGGCGGCCATGAACTCGATGCCGAGCACACCGTAAGCATTGTCCAGAATCTGGCCGTTTTTGATCGACGTATTCATGCCCATCGAGACGAAGTCCTCCTGATCGGCGGCCGCAGGGATGGAGCAGATGGAAGCTGGCGCCGACAGGATGCGCTGTTCGACGATGAGGGTGTCCGCGGTGTACTGGCTGAGCATTAATCCAGAGAACATGCCTGCACCTTTGGTGAGAAACGCAGGCAATCCCACGCTGAGGGCCGGGTTTGTGAGCCGGTTCAGGCGCCGTTCCGACAGGACGCAAACCATGGTTACGGCAACTCCGATCAGGTCCATTGGGAGGGATACGGGCGTGCCCTGGAAATTCGCCCCGGTTAAAGTCAGCTTGGCTTCCGGCAGGAAGATCGGGTTGTCCCCAACGCCATTGAGCTCGATCTCGACCTGCTTGAGCGCATCGGCAACCGCATCATGCGCTGCCCCGATCACCTGGGGAGTGGATCTCATGGAATAGGCGTCCTGCACCTTGGTCTTGATTTTACCCGCCAGCAGATCGCTGCCCTGGATGCACTTCATGATGGCCTGAGCGCTGCGCACGGCGCCGGCGAAGCCGCGCAGCTGGTGGAGCCGCACGTCATAGGGCTTCAGATTGGCGATCAGCGCTTCCAGCGTCATGGCGCAGGCGATCTCCGCCTGCTTCAGCCAGCGATTGATGTCGTACAGATGGATGGCGCTCATGGCGGTCAAAAGGTTAGACCCGTTGATGGCCGCGAGGCCGTCGCGCGCGTGCAATCCGGGCACCGGGATGCAGGCGCGTTCGAGCGCTACTCGCCCGGGCAATCTCTGACCCTGATAGAATGCTTCCCCTTCTCCCATCATCAGTAGCGCCAGCTGGGCCATGGGCGCGAGATCGCCGCAGGCGCCCACGGAGCCTTTCTGGCAGACCACCGGAGTCACGCCCTTGTTAAGCATGTCCACCAGCATCAACGTGATTTCCGGCCGGCAGCCTGAATTCCCGTGGGCGTGCACGTTGATCCGGCCGGCCATGGCGCCGCGCACATACTCAATGGGGGCAGGCTCGCCAATGCCAGCGGCATGGTTGTAGATCAGGTACTTCTGGAATTGCTGCACCTGCTCGTCATTCAAGACTACTTCGGAAAATTCGCCGATACCGGTATTAACCCCGTACATGATTTCGTGCGCGCGAATCTTGTCTTCGAGCATCGCACGGCACACCTTGATGCGCTCGATTGCGCCACCGTCAAGTTCGACCTTTTCGCCGTGGCGTGCAATGCGAACGACCTTGCCGATTGTTAATGCGGATCCATCCAGGATAATTGCCATAGTCGTTTCCTTTCCAGTTCTGATGTCAGGGGGTATTTGTAACTGGGCGGGGGCCCGAGCACAAGCTCTTTTTAGAGCAGCTTCTCATGCGCCGGGCACGCATCGGTGCGCATAAAGATTCCGGGGCCTTTCAAGCTGCCAAGAATGGCACGAACTTTCGCTGGCCCGGCAATAAAAGTCCGCGCCATCCGTGGCTGCTTTTCCAGATTCCGAGTGAATCCTGCCTCTATTTGCCGCCGAAAAATATGCGGGCGGAGATGAACACTTCGCTCTTGGGTCCCGGCTGGTATGAGTTCCCGTCAGGATCGGGTTCAGTAAAGGCGATATAGTACTGCCCGGTCACGTTGCGCGCGGAAATCATGATGTCGCCGCTCGCCTTGTCGCTGCTCCAGCGATATCCCAGGCGTGGATTGAAGAGATAATACCCCCAGGCATGGCCCGTGTTGGTTGCATCGACATAGGCAGGGCCTACCATGTTGCTGTCGAAACCAATGAACACCTTGGAGCGCAGCGTATACTGCACGTCCAACCAAGCTTGATTGCGAGGGGAGTTCGGCATCCACACATCCTGGAACGTGCCCCACAGGCTCTGCACGTTGGTGTACTTGAAATCAGAATAGGTATAGGTAAAGCGTACCACCAGCGGGTCCACCGGATACCAGGTGCCGCCGGTTTCGATTCCATACCGCCGGCTGTCGCCCGCATTCTGATAAAAAGTCTCCAGCGTGCGGCCGGGTACACGGTAGCGGCCGAAATCGTTCTTGGTGGCAAGATGGAAGAAAGCCACATCATAGAAGAACCGCTTCTGCGCGTTGCCCCGGATGCCGATCTCCTCACCATACGAGGTGGCCGGCTTCAGGTTTGTGTTGAATCCGCCCAGATGAGCCGGGTTGTTGGCCAGCTCTTCGGTTGCGGGCGGCATGAAGCCCTGCCCCCAGCTGGTATAGAGGCCGAAGTTCGAAATCGGATTATAGGAGAGCCCGATTCGTCCCGTGGGTTTGCTGAAGTCCGCCGAGCCCGACAGATCCGTAGGCTGCTTCATCTTATCGGTCAACTCGTTATGGATATTGTCGTAGCGCACGTCGAACATCACGTTCCACTGAGAGTTGAATTCGACGCGGTCGAGAAAATAAAAACCCACGCCCCTTTGATAGATGTCCGCGTCGGAGGCCTTGGCGCCTTCTTGGGCGCCGCCGAGGTTCAGGTTCCTATAATCCCCGATCGTCTGCCAGTCGGTATCGAGCCCCAGGGTGAAATGGTTCTTGGTCTTTCCCTGGCCGCCGTGGATCGTGTACTGCATGATGGCGCCCGGCGTATTGTAAGTACGATGCTGCACACTCGAAGGGACCGATTCGCGCCACGACGTGTTGCGATAATAGACGCTGAAGGACAAGTCCTGGTTGCCGGCAGGCTGGACCTGACCCGTGAGCCCCAGGGTGACCCGGCGTGTGCGCTGATACTCGTTGAAGGTGACGGCATCCGGGTTCGGCTGACGCGGGTTATCCAACTGCGAAAGATTGAGTCCTTCCGCATTCTCATTGAAGAAGTTGGTTCCCCCGAAAATCGCTGTGAGGTGCCCGGCCTTGCCGAGTTTCCAGCTGAATTTGCTGTAGAGGTTGAGCGCCCGAAAGGCTGTGTGCACGCGATAGCCGTCACCGGCCGTGTTCGAGACTGAGATGCGGTAGTTCATATCCTTGGAGGTACCGCCAATCTCCGAAAGCATCTTATAGAAGTTGTAGGTGCCGTACGTGAAGGATCCATCCCCGGCAAACGGCTTGGTCCCGCCATCGCGCGTTTTGATGTCGATGACACCGCCGGCAGCTCCGCCGCCGTACAAAGCGGAGGCGGGTCCTCTGAAGACACCGATGTGCTGGACGGTGGACCAGTCGACATCGAACAGATCCGGGGCAAACCCGGTCGGATCATTGAGCGGCAGGCCATCGAGCAACACCTTGATGCCACGGACGCCGCGCTCCGTCAACAATCCCTGGCCGCGGATGGAAATGTGGACACGCTCGCCATCGGCCTGGTTATCCACCTTGATGCCCGGTACTACCTTGAGCGCCTCTTCAGCACCGATCCCGCGCGGCATCGACCTCAGAACTTCAGCCGGGATCACGGTGGTGGCGGCTGGCGTTTCGTTCAATGGGATGTCGATGCGCGGGGCCGTAACCACGACGACCTCATTGGGAATTTGAGCCTGGCCAGGTTGCTTTTGTCCAGAGATCCCCTGTCCCTGGGTCTGTGGTAGTGGCATGGACCACAGGGAGCCGGAACTGGCTATCAGGATCAGGCAAACAAGGCCGGCAAGAATCAAAAGGCGGGAAGTACGCTTGGACGCTCTCCAAGCTGATAGATGGATGCAGAACATTTGAGTCCTCCGTAAACCTGTATATATCGCATGGGTCATAAACACCTGATCCAAGGAGGACTCCCCGATGGAACTCCTCCTCCCTCCAATGGCACCAGGTTTACCCGATGCTAAAGGTTCCGGAGAACTACTACCAGCGTTCGTATTTCAATTCGTGCACGAGGCTAAGCTAAAGCAAACCGGGCGCTTGCATCCATGCTCATCCGTACTGCTTAGGTGCAAATCTTTGCCGTAAAGCAAAGAAAAGCAAAAGATCAACGCAGTCCCTCATGCGCCAGGGCGCAACCAAGTGCATGAAAATGTTGTGCTCACATCGCGCTTTCCCTGTGTCGCCC
>JBGQNR010000210.1:0-11488 GCA_041501225.1 Acidobacteriota bacterium | reverse complement strand
CGTCGCGCCGCCTTGCATATGCCCCCGCGGCGCTCGGAACGCAGCCCCTCCTAATTCTCCGACGGGCTCCTAGCCCTGGTTGGGCTCATAGGCGAGGTTGGGCGCCAGCCATAATTCGATTGCCGGCAGATCGATCCGCTTTCGTTCCGCATAGTCGGCGACTTGATCCTTCCCGATTTTGCCCACGGCAAAATATCTGGCTTCCGGGTGAGAGAAATACAAACCGCAGACTGAGCTGGCTGGAATCATGGCGTAGCTTTCCGTGAGAAGAATGCCGGTGCGTCGTTCAACCTCCAGCAGATCGAAGAGCGTGCGTTTCTCGGTATGATCGGGACAAGCCGGATAGCCGGGAGCGGGGCGGATACCGCGGTAGCGCTCGTGGATCAGATCTTGCAGGCTGAGAGTTTCCTCCAGTCCGTAACCCCACTCCTCGCGCACTCGTTTGTGGAGAAGTTCGGCGAATGCTTCTGCCAATCGGTCAGCCAGTGCCTTGGTCATGATCGAGCGGTAGTCGTCGTGATCATGCTCGAAACGACGGCACAATTCATCTACGCCGAGGCCTGCCGTCAAAGCGAATGCGCCCAGATAATCCAGCACTCCGGATCCCTTGGGTGCGACAAAATCGGCCAGCGCATAATGGGACTGCCCCTCCGGCTTTTCGGTCTGCTGCCGCAGTGTATGGAACTCAGCCCCCACCTGGGAACGGGATTCGTCCCGATAGACATCGATGTCGTCGCCACGGCTGTTGGCCGGGGAAAAACCATAGACCGCGCGTGCTGCGATCAGGCGCTGCCCGATGATCTCGTCAAGCAACTTGCGCGCATCGTGCCACAGTTCTCTCGCCTTGTCCCCAACCCTGGCATCCTCGAGGATCTCAGGATAGCGGCCCCGAAGCTCCCAGGCATGGAAGAAAGGGGACCAGTCGATGAACGGCACAATCGCATCCAGGGGAAAATCATCCAGGGTACGCATCCCTGTGAAGGAGGGGACAGCCGGCCTGGATTCATTCCAATTGATGCGGGGTTTGCGCTCTCGCGCCAGGTCGATGGGCAACAGAGCTCTCTGTGCTTTGCGCCCGCTGTGTTCCGCACGCGCTCGTTCCTGCTCTTGCCGCAGTTCCTCGACAAACATCTCTCTGGCCGCAGGGCGCATCAGGCGGCCCACAACGCTTGCGGCGCGCGAAGCATCGGGAACATGAACGACAGGCCCCGAGTAGGCCGGAGCGATTTTTACGCCCGTGTGCAGCCGGCTCGTTGTAGCACCGCCAATGAGCAGCGGGAGCTTGCATCCCTCCCGTTCCATTTCCCGGGCTACCAGCACCATCTCTTCCAGGGAGGGAGTGATCAGGCCGCTCAGCCCGATCATGTCTGCGTTGAGTTCGCGTGCAGCGTGAAGGATCTTTTCGCGCGGCACCATGACGCCGAGGTCCACCACCTCACAATTGTTGCACCCAAGCACGACGCCCACGATGTTCTTTCCAATATCATGGACATCCCCCTTTACGGTTGCCATGACGATCTTGGCCTGCGCCTTGCCGCCGCCCGTGGCCAGCTTCTCGGCTTCCAGGTAAGGAAGGAGGCAGGCCACCGCCTTTTTCATGACGCGCGCGCTCTTCACAACCTGGGGGAGGAACATCTTCCCTGATCCGAACAGGTCACCGACTACATTCATGCCGGACATCAATGGGCCCTCGATCACGGAAAGAGGGCTGAGGTATTTCGCTCGTGCCTCTTCCACATCCGCCTCGATGTAATCCGTGATTCCCTGAACGAGGGCGTGCGCCAAACGCGCTTCCACGCCTTCCGCGCGCCAGGCACTCTCCGCGCTCTTTGTTTTCTCATTCGGCTTGATCGATTCCGCATAGCGCGTCAGACGCTCAGTGGCATCAGCGCAACGGTTCAAAAGCACGTCTTCGACGAGGACGAGCAACTCCTTGGGGATCTCCTCATAAACCGCCAGCTGCCCGGCATTGACGATGCCCATGTCCATCCCTGACTGGATCGCATGGTAAAGAAAGGCGGCATGCATCGCTTCGCGAACCGTGTTGTTACCCCGGAAGGCAAAAGACACATTGCTCACGCCGCCACTGACTTTGCAGAACGGGAAGGCATGCTTTAATTGAGATGTAGCCTCCAGGAAGCTCACGGAGTAGTTGTTGTGCTCTTCGATCCCGGTTCCCACAGTCAGAACGTTGGGGTCAAAGATGATATCCTGTGGCGGGATTCCCACTTTATCCTGGAGAATGCGACAGGCGCGCGTGCAAATAGCTACCCGGCGATCCGTAGTAACCGCCTGGCCGTCTTCATCAAAGGCCATCACAATCACAGCGGCCCCATAGCGTTTGATCAGACGTGCGCGATGTTTGAACTCCTCTTCCCCTTCTTTCAAGCTGATCGAGTTGACCACCCCTTTCCCCTGGAGGCATTTCAGACCGGCTTCGATCACCGACCATTTCGAGCTGTCAATCATGACGGGCACGCGGGCGATGTCGGGTTCGGCGGCAATCAGGTTCAGGAATCGCGTCATCGCCACTTCCGAATCGAGCATGGCGTCATCCATGTTGACATCGATGATTTGAGCTCCTCCTTCAACCTGCTGACGGGCCACATCCAGGGCTTTCTCGTAATCTCCGGCGAGAATCAGCCGGGCAAATTGCGGCGAGCCGGCGACGTTGGTCCGCTCGCCGACATTGACAAAATTGGTGTCCGGCCGGAATGTCAGGGGTTCCAGGCCGCTCAAGCTGGTGTAAGTCTTGGGAACAGCCGGCGTCCGCGGCCGGCTTTGTCGAACGCTTTGTGCGATCGCCTGAATGTGTTCGGGCGTTGTTCCGCAACATCCGCCCACAATGTTGAGCCAGCCGTTGGCCGCATACTCGCCCAGAATGCGAGCTATCTCGCCAGGCGTCTGATCATAACCGCCGAAGGCATTGGGCAGGCCGGCATTCGGATGGCAGCTCAAATACACCGGGACCAGCCTGGAGAGGTCTTCCAGGTGCGCGCGCAGATCCGCGGCTCCCAGGGCGCAATTGATCCCGACACTCAGAAGCGATGCGTGGGCGACCGACGCCCAGAACGCCTCCGGAGTCTGCCCGGAGAGGGTGCGTCCACTGGCATCCGTGATCGTCATGGAAACCATCACGGGAACACGCCTGCCGAGCTCCTCGCAGCAATGATCGATGGCGAAAAGCGCGGCTTTGGCATTGAGCGTGTCGAAGGCAGTCTCAACCAGCAGAACATCCGCGCCGCCATCTAGCAGGCCACGTACCTGGGTTTCGTATGCGGCGGCGAGTTCATCGAATGTCACAGCCCGAAAGCCGGGATTGTTCACATCCGGAGAGATCGATGCTGTCTTGTTCGTCGGCCCGATAGCGCCGGCTACGAATCGCAGATGTGACGGATCGGTGGCTTCGGCGTCGGCCACAACGGCGCGGGCGATCCCGGCGGCCGCCAGGTTGATCTCATAGGCAAGGCTTTCCAGGCGGTAATCAGCCAGCGAAATCGCGTTGGCATTGAAGGTGTTGGTTTCGAGGATGTCGGCGCCGGCCGAAAGATATTGAGTGTGGACTGACTTCACTACCTCGGGCTGAGTAAGATTCAGCAGATCGTGATTGCCGCGGAGGTCAGCGGAATGGCCGGAAAATCGAATTCCACGATATGCGCTCTCATCCAGCTGGAGCGCCTGAATCATCGTGCCCATGGCTCCATCGAGGATCAGGATGTGCTCTCGCAGCAGCCGCTCCATCACACTGCCTCTGCTCAACATTTCACGCACCTCGGATCAATCTCCGTGCTCCAATTTACTTGCCAAACAATTCCCAGTTGCCGGCAGCCGCGCCTGGCAGGGATGTTCACGCTTCAAACGATCCCGAGGGCGCCCGCTTGGCTGTCGGCTGCTTGAGCCCTTCGGGGAGGCAGTCGGCGCAGGGACAGATCCTGCGCAGGAAGTCAAAAGTATAGATCCCTGTGCTGTGATCGTCATTCCATGCGAAGCGCAGCGCGTAGTTGCCCACAGGCTCCACGTCCACCCTTTCGAGGTCTGCGGGGATGCTTCCCTGCAGAATCAAGCGCCGGCCGGTAAACTCTTCCACACAGGTAGCACAGGGGCAGTTTTCGCGCAGGTACCAGGACGGGTAGGAGCTGCAATGCCCGTCATTCCATGTCATGTCGGTACGCTGCGCATTCACTCGCTTCACGCGCAGCGGTTTCAGGTATGGCAAGACAGGACCTCCCTTCTGGTAAAGTAATACTTATATCATAGCGCAGGATCGCCCTGCTGGCCGTCGTGAACCTCCATGGCTTATGCATGACGCAGGTCGATGCAACAACCACCGGGTCCTGTCAGGAGGAATCGATCGCAGGGAAATGAAAAACTGAGTGCGTAAATAAGCCTGCCAGGAAACTGCGATTCAGATACTGCAACCGACGACAAGTCCCGGAATGCTGGCAGAGCTGAAGCAGTTGCTGTTTTGACCCCGTAGGGGTCCAGCAGCTACAGCCCGGGGCTCACGCCCTGGGCTGTAGCTGTGCCGCCCATTTCGGGGCTTGTCACTGTCTGAATCGCAGGCCAGGAAAAGTATGACTACCTCAACGAGAGGCAAGGCTGCCGTTTAAATGGCGGGATTATTTTTGCGGCGCAAGAGGAAAAGGTGCAGACCTCAATGATATACTGATTAGTTATGAAAAAATTAGCCGCCGTTGCCATATTCTACATTCTGGTCCTGACGGGCACCTCGCTAGCCCAGGATGCCGCCGATTCTCCGGTGCGCTGGTCAGCCAAGCCTCCCGCTGAGCCGATTCGCGCCGGTGCTCAATTCGAAATCCAGCTCGACGCTGCTATCGAAGGCGGCTATCACATGTACTCAGCAACTCAGCCGCCTCCGCCCATTGCCACTCGTTTCAAATTGCTCTCGGAAGGACCCTTTGAAATCGCAGGCGCTGTAAAGCAATCTCCGCCTAAAACTGCATTTGATCCAAACTTCGGGATCCAGACGGAAATCTATTCCGATGGAGCCCAATTTTGGCTCCCAATCAAAGTAGCGGGGTCGGCCAAGCCGGGCGATTATGAGATGAGTGTTCAGGCATATTACCAGGTATGCAACGACAAGATTTGTTTACCGCCTCGGGGTGTGCCCGTTCCGGTCAAAGTCAAGATTGTCTCCGGAGCATCCTCCGCCAACGATACAGCACCCGGGGTAAGTATCGCAGTATCCAGTTCCCCAGCGGGGACCGCGGCGGAGGTCCAGCAGGCGAGGTCGAGCGGCTTCCTGCCCTTTCTGTGGCTGGCAATGACCATGGGAGCCCTCTCTCTGGCTACGCCCTGCGTCTTCCCCATGATCCCGATCACGGTCTCCTACTTTACGAAAAGCGCCGAGACCAGCCGAGCCTCGGGACTCCGCCTGGCATTGGTCTATTGTTTCGGCATTATTTTTACCTTTACCGGACTCGGCCTCGGTCTGGCCGCACTTTTGGGAGCGACTGGCATCAATCAGTTTGCCGCCAATCCCTGGGTCAATCTCCTGATCACGGCAGTGTTCATGGGCTTTGCTCTCAACCTGTTCGGACTTTACCAGATTGGCATCCCTTCCAGCGTTCTCACCAAACTATCGGGAGCGGGTTCCGGCAGCGGCTATGCATCGACCCTCCTGATGGGTCTGACTTTCACCTTGACCAGTTTCACTTGCACAGTTCCATTCGTCGGAACCGTGCTGGTGGCGACAGCCCAGGGCGACTGGCTCTGGCCGGCACTCGGCATGTTGGGCTTCTCCGTGGTTTTTGCCGCTCCGTTCTTCGTGCTTGCTCTAGTGCCGCGCATGCTGGTTGCATTGCCCAAGAGCGGTGGCTGGCTGAACTCGGTGAAAGTAACCATGGGCTTCCTGGAAGTGGCTGCCGCCATGAAGTTCATCTCGAACGTCGATCTGGTATGGCGCTGGCATATTTTTACCCGCGAAGTGGTGCTCTCGATCTGGTTGGCCATCTGCGTCCTGGCGGCCGTCTATCTTCTGGGCAAATTCCGCCTGCCTCACGACACTCCGCTGGATCACGTGGGCGTGATACGCATGACAGCAGTGTTGAGTTTTCTGGCGATCGGATTCTATCTGTTTACCGGGTTGATGGGTGCCAGCCTGGGCGAAATCGACGCCTTCCTGCCGCCGCGCACTGCGGGAGCTTTTACGCTCACAAGTGCCGGACACGGGCAGGAGATCACCTGGAACACCAACCTCAACAGCGCCCTGGCGCAGGCGCGTCAGGAAAAAAAGCTCATCTTCATCGATTTCACCGGTTATACCTGCACCAATTGCCGATGGATGGAGGCGAACATATTCACGATTCCCGCCGTCATTACCAGCCTGCAGAAATACGTCAGGGTGCAACTTTTTACCGACGGGGACGGGAAGGAATTCGAAGATAACCAGAAATATCAGAAGGAAAAATTCGGGACCGTGGCGCTGCCGCTTTACGCGATCCTCGATGGACAGGGGAACAAAATCTCCACCTTTCCCGGCATGACCCGCAACGCCGCCGAGTTCGAGCGCTTCCTGAGCCAACCGTTGGCCGCTCCGTCGCATGAGGCTAGCGCAGAAGGAAAATAACGGCGCTGATTACGACCGCCGTCATGAGCGCCGATTTGGCATAGCGGGGATAATTCCGTTTCCAGCCATGCCAGATTTTTGCCGACAGCAGCATAAGCAGAATCAGCACCAGGCTTAGCAAAAAACACACCCCATAGCCTGCCTCACGCCCCAGGACGTTGGCCACCAGCGGCTGCCGGAGAATGCTGAAGATCAGCATCAGATGCGCGCAATACACCAGCAGCGATTCCTGGCCGGCAAGTCGGATCAGGTTCGGCATCCATCCCAGGCGCTTCTCCATGAAGTGAAGCCCGGCACAGAGAATCAGCACACAGCCAAGACGGATCAATACATAGAGCGGGCTCGTTTTGTAGAACCCTGCCTTCCATGCGCCGAAAAGCGGGAGATCCCGCGCGAACACGGCAACGACAATCGCAGGCAGAGAAATCAGAAAAGCCATACGCATGTAGCGCAGGTCCGCCTGTTTTTCCACCGCATTGAGGAAAAAATGGGCGGCGCAACTTCCGGCCATGACGAAGCTGATCCAGGGGAAAATCGGAAAGAGGGACACTCCATGAGGGTGCAGAAACAGCGCCAGAGGCAGGGGGACGCGGCCGACAAAATCCTGCCCCCAGATCCAGGGAGTGATCAGTGCGGCGCCGGCACCGATGAAGACTGTGCCCCATACAAAGATCGCCGGCCTGCGCAACAAAAGGATCAAGAGATCGACCACCAACAAAGACACGACGATACACTGCAACACATCCACCTGAAAGGCGGCCTTCCAGAACGCCTGATCCCGGCTCGCTAAGAATTTGCTTAGGCCAAAATGGGGGAGATGGAGGTAATAGGCCACAAGGAGGATGAAACCAAGACGGCGCATCTGCTTCCAGAACACGGGACCGAGTCGAAGCCACGCCTCCCATTGCCTCCGCGCCTGCAGCACCAGCGAAAACCCGGAAGCAAACAGAAACGAGGGAGCCACCAGCCCGTTCACGAACGAGAGCCAGAAGAAAAACTCACTCTTGCGCGCCGCCGGCGGCAGATAGGCATTGACCACATGGGTCTCGACCATGACCACAAGCGCCAACCCGCGCAGAAGGTCGACAAAACCATAGCGTGTGCCGCCGGAACCGGTTTTGGTTTGCATAGGATGATCCAAATGATGAAAGATACTACCGCAGAGATCGCAGAAAACTCAGAGAAAATATGAGGTCATGTTATGATTCATTATTCAATCGAGAGGCTGCAAAAACCATGACGGTGACAATCGGTCTTGTACAGATGTCCATGGCGAGTGATCCGGCAAACAATCTGGGAAATGCCATGGAACGGATCCGCCAGGCTGCCGCTCGCGGCGCCCAGATCATCTGCCTGCCTGAGTTATTCAAGAGCTTGTACTTCTGCCAGAGTGAAGACCATGTCAATTTCAGCCTGGCGGAAAAAGTTCCAGGTCCTACTACCGATCGCCTGGGTGCGCTGGCCCGCGAGCTCGAAATTGTTATGATCGCATCGCTGTTCGAGCACCGGGCGCCCGGGGTCTATCACAACACCACGGCGATCATCGATGCAGACGGCACGTACCTGGGCAAGTACCGCAAGATGCATATTCCGGATGATCCGCTCTACCACGAGAAGTTCTATTTCACACCCGGAGACCTGGGTTTCCAGGCCTGGGACACCCGTCATGGCAGGATCGGGGTCCTCATTTGCTGGGATCAGTGGTATCCGGAAGCAGCCCGCCTGACTGCTCTCCACGGCGCCCGCATCCTGTTCCTGCCGACTGCCATCGGGTGGCATCCGGGCGAAAAGGCTGAGTATGGGGCCAGCCAGCATTCCGCTTGGGAAACCATTCAGCGCAGCCATGCCATTGCCAACGGAGTGTATGTCGCGGCAGTCAACCGGGTCGGCCACGAAGGGATTCGGCCGGGCGGCATCGAATTCTGGGGCGCCAGTTTTGCCTGCGACCCGGGCGGGACGGTTCTCGGCAGGAGCCCACACGATCAGGAAGAGACTTTGATTATTCCCTGTGATCTGGCAAAAGTTGACACCATCCGCACCCACTGGCCATTTCTGCGCGACCGCCGCCTGGATGCCTATCAGGATTTGACGCGCAGATATTTGGACTGACGTCTGCGTTATAAGCTCCAAGACATGATAGATTGTTCCTGCCCGGCTGACGGCATTTGTAGTGTTCGTGCCCTTTGAGACATTTTTATTTTCGGAAGATCGGAATGATGCAATCCCTTTTCCATGTCGTCTTTCGAGAGCACGTTCCCCTGGCGGCCTACACAACGCTGGAAATTGGCGGACCGGCGCGTTTCTTTGCCGAGGTCGGAACGGAAAACCAGGTAGTGGAGGCCTTCGAATTCGCCGAAGCTCGCAACCTCCCCATTTTTATCCTGGGAGGAGGAAGTAACATCCTGGTTTCCGATGCGGGATTTGACGGTCTCGTATTGCGGATGGCCTTGCGCGGCATCAAGCAGCAAGCCGGGGATGCGGTTGTTGCAGCGGCCGGGGAAGATTGGGATGCATTCGTGCGCTGGTGCGTGGAACATGGTCTGGCAGGAATCGAGTGCTTGAGCGGGATTCCAGGGAGCGTCGGCGGCACGCCGGTGCAGAACGTCGGCGCCTATGGCCAGGAGGTGGCTGAAGTCATCGTCTCCGTGCGCGTCCTGGACCGCACCAGGCGGCAGGTGGTGACCCTGAGCAACCAGGACTGCGGTTTTGCTTACAGAACCAGCATTTTTAACGCTTCGCAGCGGGAGCGCTACGTTGTTCTTACCGTATCCTATGATTTGCGCACAAGCGGAGAACCCCGGGTCGCCTATCCCGACCTGGTCCGGCATTTTGCGGATCGATCCGACCCTCCCAGCCTGGGTGAAGTGCGCGAGGCGGTCCTGAGCATTCGCGGCAGCAAGTCAATGGTAATCCGGCCTGAGGATCCCAACTCGAAAAGTGCCGGATCTTTTTTCAAAAATGCGTTCGTCACCCCGGACATGGTCCAAAAAGTGGAGGAAGTTGCAAGACGACGCGGCACGCTCAAGAGGGGCGAACTCATGCCTCAGTACCCGATGGCTGACGGCGGGGTAAAGCTGTCCGCCGCCTGGCTGATCGAGCATGCGGGCTTTGCCAAGGGCTATGCCCGCGGCCGTGTCGGCTTGTCGAGCCGGCATACTCTTGCCTTGATCAACCGGGGCGGCGCCACCGCCCAGGAACTCCTGGACCTCATGCGCGACATCCAATCCGCGGTGCGCGCATCCTTCGGCGTGGAGCTCATACCAGAACCGGTCTTCGTGGGCTTTTAGAAGGGGCGTGCATCCCGGGAAAGCCCGAAGTAGTGATCGCTGATAATGAGGCAATTGTGAAGAGAATTCTGGAAATATGCGTCGAATCGGTCGAAGGCGCCGTCGCCGCTCACGAGGGCGGGGCCGACCGCGTGGAGCTGTGCGCCAATCTGCTCGAAGGGGGCACGACTCCCAGTGCAGGATCAATCCAACTGGCCCGGCGCTGTCTTCATATCGGACTGCAGGTGATGATCCGGCCACGCGGCGGCGACTTCTGCTATTCAGCCACCGAGTTTGAAGTCATGAAGCTCGATATTGACATGGCCAAGAAAGCGGGCGCCAGCGGGATCGTGCTCGGCATACTGAAGGCAGATGGTTCCGTGGATGAGGCCCGCACCCGCGAATTAGTGGAGCTCGCCAGACCCCTGAACGTGACATTTCACCGCGCCTTCGACATGGCCCGCGATCCATATGAGGCGATGGAAACCCTGGCCGCCATCAGAATCGACCGCATCCTCACCTCCGGACAGGAAAGCAGCGTGCTCGAAGGTCTGGACCTGATCTCCGATCTCGTGCGCAAGGCCGGCAACCGCATCATCATCATGCCCGGCGGCGGGATCAATGAAAGGAATTTCGGCAAGATTGCCGAACAAAGCGGCGCCCGGGAATTGCACGTTGCCGCCCTGGTTGAGGTTCAAGGGCTTATGAAGTTTCGGAATCCTCGCTGCTTCATGGGGGGCGAACTGAGGCCGCCCGAGTTCAGCGTGCTCGCGACCGATTCCTCACGAGTGCGCACCTTCGTGCGCGCACTCCAGGAAGAGCGCTGATCTGGGAAAAACAAGGCGCTCCTGTTATCATATGGATTGCATCTAAGCAGAGTCTGGGAGGCAGGCATGATGAGAGGATTGCTTATAGCTGCAGGAATTCTCGTAGTACTGGTAGTGATTCCAGGTTTCGCCATTCAAGGTACATATAACGACATCGTCGCCAGAGAGCAGGAAGTCATCCAGCAGTGGAGCCAAGTCGAGAATGTCTATCAGCGGCGCGCGGATCTGATCCCGAACCTGGTAGCCACCGTCAAAGGCTATGCCGCCCATGAGGCCGACGTCCTGGAAACGGTAACCGCTGCACGTGCTCAGGTAGGTTCGGTCCGGATCTCGCAGGACATCCTGAAGAATCCGGCCGAATTCCAGAAATTCCAACAGGCACAGGACGGCTTGACCAGCGCGCTTTCACGCCTGATGGTGGTAGTTGAGAAGTATCCGGATCTGAAGGCCAATCAAAACTTCCTCGATCTGCAGGGGCAACTCGAAAGCACGGAAAATCGCATTTCGGTCGAGCGCAAGAGATTCAGCGAAAGGGTTGCGGCCTATAACACGAGGATCAAACAATTCCCTGCCAACCTGGTTGCCGGCTTCTTCCGCTTCCAGGAAAAACAATACTTCCAGGCAACACCCGGCAGCGAGAAAGCTCCGGTTGTGAACTTCGGCAAGTAATTGATGCGTAAAATGATCCGATTTATATCCATCCGTGCGAGCCTGATCCTATTTCTTCTCCTGCTCACTGCTGCCGGCGCCTGGGCCATCGATATCCCCAAGCTGCAGGCGCGGGTTACCGACCTGGCAGGAGTGCT
>JBGQNR010000209.1:0-11601 GCA_041501225.1 Acidobacteriota bacterium | reverse complement strand
TCTCCTTTCCTTTCCCTTGCTGCTCTGCGCACACCGGCCAGCCCCTGGGACACACGCTTTCTCCCTCCCTGTGTCGGGTACGTGTGGGTCCGACTGATGTTCTCCTTGGTCCGCACCCTTCCCTCCCCCTCCTCCGCCGGCAACCCTATGGCTCCTCCATCTGGCACAAAGGGGCAGTCGCCGTGAAGACATCTTCTTCGAGGATGGCGATCGCCAGCGATATCTGCAGCTTCTGTTGGAGTAATCTGCCAAGCACGGGCTGAAGACCCTGGCTTATTGCTTCATGACCCACCACACCCACATTTTTGTATACCGGCACGAGCCGATTCGGTCGCATTGAGGTGTAAGCCTCTGGACTTGCGCTACACTCAGCACATCAACCGGACCCAGCATATCCGCGGGCGGTTATAGCAGGGCTGTTTCTTTTTCTGCGCGCTGGACGATGAACCTCTTTGGGCTGCCATACGGTGCGTAGAACCCAACCCGGTGAGGGCTCCGATCATTCGCAAGGCCGAGCATTATGCCTGGCGCAGCGCCGCCGCTCACTGCGGGCTGCGCAGCGATCCCGTGCTGTCGCCCTTGCCGCCGCCACTGCCCTTTGGGACAGCAGATGGGCCGAGGCGGCTGGCCGAAAAAGACGATGAGAAGATGCTGGCTACGATTCGGGTGCGCACGCGTACGGGACCGCCGCCTGGAAACAAGAAGCGTATTGCGGCCCTGGAATCCCGCCTGGGCCGGCGGCTGCAGCCCAGACCCATCGGATGAGATTGTCGTCCAAGAAAGGCCAAAAAGCAGGCATCACAAGCCAAATAATAGGGTAGCGGCCCCTCCTTATTTCCCCTATTTCCAGGTGAACGAATCGGATCGTTACTGAAACGATTTGATGATTGCTAAAATAACTCGCCCACCATGCTGTAAAACCTGTCAGTAGAATCGACGCATCTCCCTCATCGTGTAAAAAGCATGTACAAGTAGCTGATCGTCGCAACTCCCATGGAAGTGAGCGCCACGGCCCGATGCGTGGCAGCATTTCCGTCGGACCGAAGACTTCCCCGCTCCTCTCTGTGGGGTGCCAGGACCCCGGTGGCCACAAATCCTGCATCGGCACCAAGCATCAGGATGCCATGGAACATCCGCTTGCCACGTCCGTTAGGATCCTTCCGCCCCTCCAGCAAGTTCCACACACCCGTCACGCTGTTCACCCCAAACAGCACCGCTGTGCCTGCGGCCAGCGCCGAATGAGCCGAGCGCAGAGAACCGGAGGACCCGGTGTTGTTGTAGAGTTTTTGTCCAACGGTGGCTTCAGCAACAAAGATTGGCAGCGTGGCATAACTGGCGTACTTGTGGATCCTGGCCCTCACCTCATAGGCATGGCTATAGACAACAGCCTTGGGGCGCGGCGGGGCGACCTGTGTGGATGCGACAGGATCGACGAGCGCTAAAGACGATCCCGCCGTCAGGCCGGCGAGCGATTTGCTGCCAGGCTGGACCGGCCGCCGGGGGCTCGAGAAACTCGTTTTGAAGCTGCCCACACTCGCTGGGGCTGCATTGCCTGAGGCTCCGGCGGCTGTCAGGGTCCATACGCGGCTGCTGGAAGCAAGACCCGGACGATCATTGGAGCATGCAAGGACAGCTGCGCTGATCTGGCCAGACGATGCCGGCGCCGCATCAGAACTCGTTCCCGGCGCCTGCGCTCGCAACATGACTGCACTCAGCAATACCGCGACAACGATTCGCAAAACAGTCATGGTCTCCTCCCTTGACGGGCGCGGTTTCATCCCACCCGCATACAACTTAGAATTACTTCGAATTCCAAGTCTCAGGCCACCTGAGACGGTGCTGCACCGAGAATCAAAGACTGGAGTAATTATGCCATCGCGCTCTGAAAACCCAAGAGCATCTTATGCTCAAGAAACTCGGTCGTCCCGCAACTGCGCTTGATTTGGTCGGTTGAAGACGGGAATGAGCCACGATCGCGACCAACTGCTCGAGCATCTTCCGCCCGAGCATCTTGCCCTTGACCGCCAAGGGCCGTCTCTGGTCATCGTTCAGCAGAACTCGTCTCTTGCCGAGTTTCTCCCTCCGTACCTGGTTCTCCGTAAGCTGGTCTGTTTCCGCACCAATCTGCATCAGCGCAACCTTCACATAATTCACCGGTTAGGTTCGATTTTGAGGCGGGAAGGAAATGGAAGTCATAAGCTCAATGCGGGAAACGCTTGGGACAACATGCACGAACTTCTTGCGGATATTGTAGACCTCGAGCACCTTCTGCCAGATCCCTTGCCCCCAGTTGACCGCCGGCAGGCTTTTGGCCGCGATTGCATCGTCAAAATGCTTCTTGAATCGCATACCCAAATTCTTGGCCCCGAGTGCCTCGGAGCAGACAGTCTCAAACGCGGACCACGCAGTCTGGATAGCCCAGCGCGCATAAGCCCCTCGATCCCAAGGACTTCCTGTCTGTTTTGCCAGTTGGCGAGTGTGCAGAGCGTCCGACCAGACGTGGTATTGAACAGAATCGATGACTTTAATCACAGTGCCCTCTGCGCCGGGTTGTCTTTAGTAAGGGTTTTCTCAAAACATCCTAGCACATGACATTGCTCAGCATACCTATGCATCCAAGATGTTGAAAGAGGCCAGGAATTCTTGCCCTGCTATACGCACTGATCAGATGGAACCGCGCCCCTTGTTGAAGCCCGCGAGGAACGCCTCCACCTTCGCTGCGGCCTGGAACTGGTGCATGGGCTTCGGTTCTTCGGCGCCAAAGTGAACGCGTTCGACAGGCTCCAGATCCGATCACAAAAACTGCAGCTTGTTTGGACGATCCGTAAGCAGATAAGCCGTACGAAATCAAACGCGCCAACATACAGCAGGGGATCGAAGCCCAGGTGCGGGCGTAATCTTCACTGCCTGTGGCGGGTGATCGGGGCATTGACAATCTGGACAATAACTTTCTTTCCGAGAATTTTGGCGGCTCGGGTAATGGTTTCAAGGGAGACGGCTGTATTTTGAGGGTCGAGCAAACGGTCGAGCTGCGACCGGCTCGTATGAAGCTCCCGGGCCATGGCCTGTTTGGTCTTCTGCTGTTGCTTCATCGCCTGTTCCAGCTGCCAGGCGAGGACACGCTTGGTGGCGACGGCCTCGACCTCTTCCCGAATTCCCTGTTCATCCAGAAACTCATCAAAGCTGGAGCCGCTGTAGTCGTGCCGTCTCCCAGTCTTTCTTTCCTTCATTGCAATCCTCTCTCATGCTTTTCTTTGTTCCTCCGCGCCAGGGCCAGGTCTGCGTCGGGCGTCTGCCGCGTCTTCTTTATGAAGCCGTGCAACAAGACCATTCGGTGCTTGTCATCGATATAGAACAGAATGCGAGCAATGCGATTGTGCGTGAGATCCGTGCGAACCTCGTAGATTCCTTGACCCATCGGCCGGCAAACCGGCATACCGATAGGCCAGCCGAATTCAACCGTCTTGATATCTTCTCCTATTCGCTTCCTATCGTCGGCATAGGGAAGCGTTTTGAGCCAGTCCCGAACAGGTTCGCGGCCCGCTCGTGTGCGAAAAAAGATCGCGGGGAGTCGCTTGTCGGGTCTGTTCGGGGTTTCTGCACCTGTCCCCGACATACCGTCTGGCTCCTTAACCTTGGTCATTGGCATCCCAGTGTACCATATATGGTACACATGTCAAGATGATCGAAACAACCACTCCCCCAAATAGCATTCACATACCGTGCCAATTGTATAGGCCCGGTCTCTCTGCTTCGGGCGGGAATGAAACCAGCTGATCGAGACATTCCATATCCCCTGACATCGATTTAGCGTAAAGTTCCGAGAGGAGATTATCCAGGAACACCCGCCAAGTCTATGCTGGCGGCTTCTTCCTCTTCGGCATTAGCCGGGTGACAGTCCGCTCCGAGATGTCAATGCCGAGCTTTAGCAGTTCCCCGTGTACCCGAGGACTTCCCCAAAGCGGATACGCCGACGCAATCTTCATGATCAAGTCCCTGATCTATTTCCCGGTCCCCGGACAACCGATGTGATTTTCTCTCGACAGCCGTGTCCAATACATGGCAGACCCTTTCTGATGCCATCGAACGACCGTATCCGACTTACCGACGATCAACGATTCCCGCCAGCCTTTCCACATTCGGGAGAACCAGACCCAGAACAGCCGATCTGCTTTTCGCAGGCGCAGGTTGGGGTGAGTCCGAACCAGAATGGCAAGCTGTTGTCGTAGCGCTAAGATTTCGAGGGCCAATTCGCGTCGATCCCTGAACAGTGATCAGAGGGAAGCTATCAGACAAAAGAGGGTTTCCACCATGGATCCTAAGGCTGCCAGCTTGAGACAAAAACGTCAACGTTTTCAATGCTGACGGCGTTGTGGCAGAGGAACGTACGGGCATTGCTTTCCATTCTAAAACGGAGAACACGCATAGGGCGCACGTTAGGCGCCGAAGCGGATGGTTGAAATAGTACGCGTTTTCGGCTCGGGATCAGGGTATGAATTTCGCTCAGGTTCGGCGCTGCAGGTCTTATGTCTTAACCGGCCAAGCCGCTGTCCGGAAGTCCCAGATGGTCCCACCGCCGCGGATTGTACACCAAAAGATGCCACCGCTGCAGACGAATCCCTTGGGCTTCGATCCCGGCTGGAGTCGGATACGCTCGGGTTGTCGCGGGCACAGTGTTGGGTACAGGTGGGGCATTGTAGGGCATTACCCCCCTGGACCATGAAACACAACTCGCGCTCTTCGCCGTGCATCATCCTGGCATATACTCGCAATCATTTCTGTTATCATTGCGGATCTTGCGATGCTCCACGGAGAACGCCTCACCATCTTCGTAACGCGAAAATGCCGGGCAACCAGTGCATGTGGAGCTCACTGGCCTGGGCACACGGTTGACCATGACACACTTGAACCATGGCTACGAATATCGAGAGCTTTTGGGGGCCGATACCGCAGGCCTGAGGATGATTGAATACCTGATACGACGCTATTCGGGGTTCACGCGTGAAGATTGGCTGGATCGCATCGAATCGGGTCGCGTGCTCCTGGATGGAATTCCATCAAAGCCGAGTGCGATTCTGAGGCCGGGCCAGCACCTGAGTTGGATGCGTCCTCCCTGGGAGGAACCCGAGGCTCCCCGGTCTTTCGCCATCCTGTATCAGGACGCGCACCTGCTCGCGGTGGCCAAGCCCGGGGGACTGCCCACGATTCCCGGCGGGGGCGGCTTTATGGAACATACGCTTCTGTCGCTCGTACGATGCCATTTCCCTGGAGCCAGCCCTTTGCATCGACTGGGTCGCGGGACCTCAGGAATTGTCCTGTTCGCTACGACGCAGGAGGCCGGTTCGAAAATCTCGCAGGCATGGCGTTGCGGTGAAATTCTGAAGGTCTATCGTGCATTAGCCACAGGTTGCCCTGCCGGCGACGAATTTGAAATCGACACTCCGATCGGTCCGGTTCCGCACCGGGTTTTAAAGACCATTTATGCCGCGTGCCCTGCCGGAAAGCCAGCGCATAGCCACATAAAAGTTCTGGAGCGGCGCGCTGCCTGCTCCTTGCTTCAAGTCAGAATCACAACCGGCCGGCCGCACCAGATCCGCATTCACCTTGCCGCGGCCGGACATCCGCTGGTTGGCGACCCGCTCTACGCGGTCGGAGGGGTTCCCGCGGAAAACAGCCGGGCTCTACCGGGTGACCTGGGCTACTGTCTGCACAACGCGTTACTGGGCTTTCCTCACCCGGCCACGGGGAAGTGGACCGAGATCAATTGCGCGCCGCCTCCTCCGCTACGGTTGCATTTCGGATCGGACGCCGCATGCGTCGTGGGACGCAGTCACTCCAGCGAGTACGACAGAGACATTGACTGAAGCTCATGAGGAACCCCGCAAAACTGCTTCCAGCCATCAGCCAGCGCGCCCGGCGGGTCTTGACGGCACCACCGGCCTGTTGATCCGATGCTCCTTCAACTCCGTGTAGAGCGACTGGGCAAGGCCTGATTTCTCAAACCCAATCACTTTTGCCCCCTTGATCCCGAGAAACTTCTCCAGCTCCTCCGCGGTGTAATGCTGCACCACCGGGTAATGCCTGAAGTCCGAGAGGATTTCCGCCCGGCTGGTTTCGGAGAGGTCGTGGGTGATCAACACGAAGTGCAGCTTGCTTTTGCTGCGTGCCAGCGTGTCGCGTCCCACCATCAGAATGCGGGAGCGCAACACGAACGAGAACAACCGCTCCACCGGCCTGACCGGACTTTGCTTTTTCATCGGCGTGGGCGGCGGAGACGGTGGCCCGCCCCTGCGCGGTTTTGTCTCGCGGGAGCCGGCGCGTCGGCCGGTTGCGGCAAGGGGGCATGAAGTGTCTGCTGGTAGTAATCGTCCAGCAGCATCGCGATGATGGCTGATTCGTCCTCATTTTCGGCCAGGCTGCGGCCCAGCGGCACGAAACGTCGGCTTCGTTCGGTATGCAGTTTGTCTCGCTGGCGCAGGCGCGCTTCGAGCAGCGCCGTGACGCGTTCAGCCACTACCGTTTCCACGTCGGCAGGCGTGGGCAGCGGCCGCTCCTGCAGGTTGATGCCGAAGCGTTTGGCGATGCGGTCGAGGTCCAGCTTCTCCAGGTCGCTCACCAATGAGATGGCGACCCCGGACGCGCCCGCGCGGCCGGTTCGTCCGGCGCGGTGGATGTAGCCCTCGGGGTCCTCGGGCGGTTCGTATTGGATTACGTGGGAGAGATCCGGGATGTCGAGGCCGCGCGCGGCCAGGTCGGTGGCCACCAGGAATCGCAGCTTCCCCTGGCGCACACGTGCCAGGACCCGCTCACGATCCTTTTGCGACAGATCCGCGCTCAACTCATCCGCATCGTAGCCGAAGCTCTGCAACACCACCGACACGTAATGCACTTTGACCTTGGTGTTGCAGAAAATGATGGCCGAAGCCGGGTTCTCGATCTCGATCAGGCGAACGAGACCGCGATCTCTGTCCATACCCCGCACAAGGTAAAAGACGTGTTCGGTTTCGGTCACGTGCACATGATCGAGACTGAGTGTGATGAATTCCGGTTCGTGAATGAACTCGCGCGCGGTGCGCATGACATAGCCAGGGAAGGTAGCCGAAAACATGCAGGTATGCAGGTTGCGGTTGGGCAAGTAGCCCTGGATCTGTTTCATATCGGGGTAAAAACCCATGGACAACATGCGATCGGCTTCATCGAAGATCAACATCTCGATCCGATCGAGGGAGAACGTACGTTTGAGCAGATGATCGAGCGCGCGCCCCGGCGTGCCGACTACGATTTGCGCGCCTTGCTTGAGCGCGTCAATTTGCGCGTCATAGCCGACGCCGCCATATACGACGACGGTGTGGAAACCCGCGCTGCCGCACAACCTTTCGGCCTCCTGCCCCACCTGCCGGGCGAGTTCACGCGTGGGGACTAGAATGAGCGCCTGACAATGACGGCGTCTTGGGTCAAGCCTCTCCAGCATGGGCAGCAAAAATGCGCCCGTCTTGCCGCTGCCGGTACGGGCCTGAATCATCATGTTCCGCCCGCCGAGCAAATATGGGATGGCCCGCGCCTGAACGGGCATGAGGGTCGTCCAGCCGACGCGAGCGGCAGCCTCGCGCAAACGCTCGGGCAACTGTTCCATAGTTACATCGGGCAGCGGATCGTTTGCTGACATGTGACAATTCTCCATTCATCGAGCTGTGAACAATCCTCGACTCAGATTATACAAGTCGTGGCGCCGGGGTTTCTTTTGCGGCCCACGACCAGCTGCATTCAAGATGCAGGAGGGGTAGCATTCCCTCACCATGCAGAGAAAAGAGTAACACGCCGCCACAAACGATACACCGCGTGCGCGGACCTGGTAGCCGGCTATTTCGAGCGTGAATCGAGATCGTCCCAGGCTTTGTAGAGCTCGAGCAATTCGCCATGGACCTGATCGAGGCGAGCAAGGACCTGCTTGATCACTTCGGCCGGCTCCTTGTAGAACTCAGGGTGGGCTGCGGCCTTGTTCAGATTTTCCTGTTCCGCTTCCAGCTCCCCGCTTCGTCCGGGTAAATGCTCAAACTCCCGCTGCTCGTTGTAGGAAAGTTTTTTTCTTAGGCCCGACCGCGGGGTGCCGGGAGTTGCGCGGCTGGCGCTCGCTTCCGAATTGCGGGAACGAGGAACAGCCGGCTGCACAGCAGGGGGTCGCTGGCGCAGCCAGTCTTCGTAGCCGCCTTCATATTCCTGCACCCGGCCATCCCCTTCGAAAACAAGGGTGCTCGTTACTGCGTTGTCGAGGAAAGCCCGGTCGTGGCTGACGAGCAACAGCGTGCCGGGAAACTCCACGAGCCGACTCTCGAGCAGTTCCAGCGTTTCGAGGTCGAGGTCATTAGTCGGCTCGTCAAGCACCAGCACGTTAGCCGGGCGCGTGAAGAGGCGGGCCAATAGGAGTCGATTGCGCTCTCCGCCGGAAAGAGCTTTCACGGGCGATCGAGCTCGTTCGGCAGGGAACAGAAAGTCACGCAAATACCCATTCACATGACGTGGCTTGCCGGTCACCGTTACGGTCTCGCTGCCGTCACCGATCGTGTCGAAGACCGTCTGCTCCGGGTCGAGTTGTTCCCGCTGCTGGTCACAATAAGCCACCTGGACGTTTACTCCGCGCAGCACCTTCGGCCTATAGGAAAAATAAGCTGCAGTCTTGCCGCACAGGCCGCCTGGGATGCGCCTCCTGCAGCTTCTGGTATGGGGGTCTCATGTCAACTTTCACGCTCTCTGATAGCGCTAGCAACACGCTAACGTGATTATTAATCAAAGCAAAGTTGCAGTATACACAATTGTCACACACTTCCGGCAGGTGAGGCAGCTGCTCACAAGAGATAAGGCTCATCTGGGTCGGGATCAGGTACTGCGCCGGCAATCGGATGCGGTCCCAAGTGGGCGATTTCTCGGGCCTGGCCACATAGCTGGCCGGAAACGCCAGAAAACGCGGGGTGGAAGCTCTCAATCCTCAAAAACGGGTGACGTCCCTATTTCCAAATCAGTTAGAACGGAGTTTTCGCGGACCACGACTAGATCGGTCGACCGTGTGCCATGATGCAAATACCTGCAAATTCGCGTCAGTTTGTGCGGTGAATCCTTGCATTTTGACGAGAATGGTCTTATATTTGCCTCATAGGATGAGGTGAATATGTACATCTGGGAACTGCCTGATTGGCCCAATTTCCGCCGGGACGATGGCCGCTTGCTGGAACCATTGGCGACGGCGCGGCTAAAGCAGGGACAACTGCTTGGTCGTATGGAGCAGCTTGGCTTCGACCTCGGGCTGAAGGCACAGTTGCAGGCTATTACCGAGGAAGTGCTTAAAAACTCGGAGATCGAGGGGGACTTTCTGGATCGGGAGAGGGTCCGATCCTCGATCGCCCGCCGCCTGGGAATGCCGCAGGCCGCGATCGCTCCTCCCGACCGGCGAACCGATGCCGTGGTCGAGATGATGCTCGACGCCACGCGCGAGTATGCCGCTCCCTTGACTCCGGACCGCTTATTTAGATGGCAGGCTGCGTTGTTCCCGACTGGCTATTCAGGCCTGCAGCGCATCAAAGTCGGGGGCTGGCGTGAGGGTCCCATTCAAGTTCTCTCCGGGCCAGCGGGTCGCGAGAGAATTCATTTTGAGGGACCATCCGCAGAGAGAGTCGATGCGGAGATGGCGCGCTTTCTGGAGTGGTTCAATGGCCCGCCCGAAGTCGAAGGTTTGATCCGTGCCGCCATTGCCCACCTGTGGTTTGTCACGATTCATCCCTTCGAGGATGGCAACGGCCGCATTGCACGGGCAATCGCTGATATGGCCCTGTCTCAAACCGAAGGTTCCGGCCAAAGATTTTATAGCATCTCAAGCCAGATCCGGAGGGAACGCGACGATTACTACGGATCATTGGAGCGAACTCAGAAGGGCGACCTTGACATAACAGATCCGCTCGTCTGGTTCCTCGGGTGTTTCTCCCGTGCCATTGACGGGGCGGAACTTCTCTGCGCCGACGTGTTGCGAAAAGCCGACTTCTGGCAACGCTACGCCGGCGAGTCATTTACCGATCGGCAAAAGATCATGCTGAACCGCTTTCTAGATGGCTTTGAGGGCAAGCTTACGGCAAGGAAATGGGCGGCGATTGGAAAGTGCTCGATCGCCTCAGCGCAGAGAGACATCAGCGATCTGCTCGAGCGCGGCATCCTCAAACGGAATCAAGGCGGAAGCAAGAACACGAGCTATGACTTGACACAATAAGCCACCGGCTTTTACCTATATGGCAAATTCCCGGCGCGGCCTGCGATCCGCGCCGATCTCGCGATTCACTAACCTTATGGAGATTATTGGGATCGATATTGCGAGAACCATAGGTCACGCGATTCACTTCCCAGATCGCGGCTTCGCTCATATTCCTCTTGGCTTTGCTTTGCCCACTCGTCGTCGTCCTCGACGGGCGTCGGCAGCCTTACCACCTTCACCTCGCCTGTATGATCCGCCGCGACATTGTCCGTAGGCTCGCCCCTCGCCAACCGCTCGATCTTCACGCCAACCTCAAGCAACCGCGCAATCACGCTTGGCGTAATCTCAACGTCTTTCCTGACTTGGCCGGTCTGGTCAAGCAGGTTCTTTACTCCGCCCATCGCGATGTTTTGTAGCGTCACGCCTTCTTTGGCCTGCCGCTCCGCCATTGCGATGCGGGCCTTTTCTTGCGCAGCCTGCGTCAATCGCTGCATGTGCAGGTCATACGCTTCGGCCCGCTTCAACCAGTCCCACTTGGAACTTAGATCCCACATCATCCGGACGGATCGCCCAACCTTCTCCGCGACTTTCTTGGCCGACCGCTCCAACTGGTCCGTGTCTCGATACAGGCAGAAGTACGAATACGCCCGCATCGACTCAAACGGCTGTCGGTCCCATTCCTCAATTTCGATCTTTGCCACGACACACCAACCGCTTCACTTCGTATGCGCTTCCTGTTGCGCTGCAACTATTTCCGCCACGGCACGCCTCGCCACTAGGTCAAAGGTCTCGACCTGTCTCCCGATTACTAGAATGCTGTCGATGCTAAGTCCCCGACTGCCTCGGCCTGCCTTCCAGACCCCCGCCGATCGCCTCGGCGCTACCCGCGACGGCCGCACCTTATTTTTTCTGAACTGAGCAGGGAATGTGGTCCGCACCTTCTGCCAGAAGTGTGCCAACATCCTGTATCCCGCAGCATCGTTTTGGGTTATGATCGCTTGCAGCGGCCCGGGAGACGGCGGAAGTTGACATAAGCCCCCCGAAGCTGAAAGGGACGCAGCCCGGGAGAGCGGACGATCAACTCGGCAGGTTATTTCACCTATCCGTTCCAGTGGAAGAGGATTCTAAACACTGCGGCGTTATTGAGGACTGATACCACTGGGTGGTCGGTGCGCCGCAATCGAACAGGCGTCGGGGGCAAGGTCCGATAGGCCCATTCTGTTCCCCTCGAGGCCGCTAATGCGGAATATCGTCCTTGCGGTGGCACTGTCGTCGTACCGGAGGATCGAATGATGACGGAAAGCAGATCGAAGGTTATCGGGAACAGCCTGTTGGGTTTCCTGTTTGTTCTGATATTCCTGATGGGG
>JBGQNR010000208.1:0-11604 GCA_041501225.1 Acidobacteriota bacterium | reverse complement strand
CCCGCGGCGCCGGAACCCGGAGGGCGCATGGGGGTTGCGGGCGATCTCTGCGTTGCTCGTCGTCCACGATGTTCAACGACATCGCCTCCTCCCCGCGCCTTGATCTCGCCGCCCAAGCCCCATGCGCGCGACCCCTCCTAATTCTCGGACGGGCTCCTAGGGGCGCACCGCCCGGGTATCGATATATTCTTTGACCCTGGCCAGAAAAACGTCCAACTGTTGTGCACCTTCATCTCCCTGAAAACGATTCCGCACTGAAACCTGGCCGTGTTCCACTTCCTTGTCGCCCATAATGAGCATGAAGGGAACCTTTTGCGTTTGCGCCTCGCGGATCTTGTACCCCATCTTTTCGTTCCTGTCATCAAGTTCCGTGCGCAATCCTGCCTCCCGCAGCCGCACATTGACTTGCTGCGCATAGGCATGATGACGTTCGGCGATCGGAATGAGCACCACCTGCACAGGAGCGAGCCAGATCGGGAAGGCGCCGGCGTAATGCTCGATCAGGACCCCGAAGAACCGCTCAATCGATCCCAGGATTGCCCGGTGGAGCATCACAGGCTGATGCGCCTGGCCGTCCGCCCCGATAAACTTCAGATCGAACCGCTTCGGCAAGGTGAAGTCGAACTGAACCGTCGAGAGCTGCCAGGGGCGGCCAATTGCATCGATCAATTTGACGTCGATCTTGGGACCGTAGAAGACCGCTTCCCCTTCCATGCGCTGGTATTCGAGCCCTTTGTCCTTCAGCGCCTGGATCAGCGCTCCCTCTGCCATAGCCCAATCATCGGTTGTGCCGGCGTACTTTTCCTGCTTCGATTCGTCGCGAACGGAGAGTTCGACCTTGTACTTGTCGAATCCGAAGCTCTTCATGACGAATAGTACAAGGTCAAGCAAAGCCAGAATCTCGCCATAAACCTGTTCGCGGGTGCAGAAAATGTGGGCGTCGTCCTGCGTGAAGCCGCGCACCCTGAGCATGCCATGCAAGACTCCGCTCTTCTCGTAGCGGTAGACCGTACCGTATTCTGCGAACCGCTGCGGCAGGTCACGATAGCTGCGCATCTTGGATTGGTAGATCTGAATGTGCCCCGGGCAATTCATAGGCTTGATGACGAATTCTTCATCCTCGATATTGAACACATACATGTTCTCACGGTAGTAATCGTAATGCCCTGAGGTCTTCCAGAGGGTGTTGCGCGCAATGTGTGGGGTGGTCACAAATTCGTAACCCCGGTTGATCAGTTCAGGGGTCAGAAATCTCTCAATGGCCATGCGCACACGGGTCCCTTTTGGATGCCAGAAAATCAAACCTGGACCCGCTTCATCGGAAATACTGAACAGGTCGAGCTCGCGCCCCAGCTTGCGATGGTCACGCTTCTTTGCCTCTTCGATCTGCTTCAGATAGGCATCCAGTTCAGCATGGGTCAGGAATGCGGTCCCGTAAATGCGCTGCAACTGCTCGTTGTGCTCGTCCCCTCTCCAGTAGGAGCCGGCAATATTCATGAGCCGGAAAGTTTCCGGATTGATAGCCCCCGTCGACAGAACATGCGGGCCGGTGCAGAAGTCCACAAGATCGCCCAGCCGGTAACAGGAAAGAGTCTGCCCGGTTTTTTCCCGAATAAGTTCCACCTTGAGATGTTCACCCCGGGCGGAGAAGTAGTCGATCGCCTCCTGCTGGGACATGATGCTGGGTTCGTACTTGAGATTCTGTGCGACCAGCTCCCGCATTTTCTGCTCAATCTCCGGGAGACTGCCGTCGGTAAATCTCTCGGCGCGCTCAAAATCGTAGTAGAAGCCGTCGCTGATTGCGGGCCCGATCCCCAGGTGAGTTTCCGGGAAAAGAGCGTTGACCGCCGCAGCCATCAGATGCGAAGTGCTATGCCGATAGACCTCGAGCTGCTCGCCAGGATCTTCGATGTTTCCCAATCTGCCGTCAGCGTAAATGACTTTAAGTGCCATAAACTTACAGTGAACCCTCACTCCTGCGGCCTCGATCCCCGAAGCCAGTAGAATGGCGCAAACCTTCCCTATTCATTAACTTGTAAATGTCGTGGAGGAAGTGTGTTGCAATCGCAGCGCAGCTTTCATCGTGGCCTTCCCAACGCGGGTCATGGCTCCTGTGCGGTAACCTTGTTGGTAGGCGCGAGCGGATTTGAACCGCTGACCCCTTCCGCGTCAAGGAAGTGCTCTCCCCCTGAGCTACGCGCCTAGAAAAACAGGGTTTAAAGCTACCAGAAATGTGGAAAAGCTGTCAACACCAATCCAACTTAATTCCAGTCATTCGACTCGCTTAGATGCCGCATTGCCCTTGGTCAGGACTTCGACCGCCTTGTCCAACTGCTCCTGATTTACCTTTTCCTGCAGCTGCTTGTACTTGGCGGCATCATCCTGCGCATCAAAATATGCATTGACCAGCAAGTCCTGAAGCCGGTCCTGATCAGGAGCCTCCACGTTCGGCTTGATCCCGGTATCGCGGATCGTCTCGTCGTTCTCGATCATCTTGCCGTCCGGAGTATAGAACTTCTCCGTGGAGAGAATCAGCACGGCACCGCTTTTCAGCTGGATTCGTTTCTGCGCAGAACCCATCCCGAAAGATTTCTCGCCGATAATCGGAGCTCTCCCAGACCCTTTCAGGGCTCCGGCGACTATTTCGCCAGGCCCGGCAGTGGAACCGTTGATGAGCACAACCATAGGCAAATCGGTGATGAACTTGTCGGGAGAGGCCTTTGCCTCCATCAGCGTCGAACCATCGCGCGCCTTGCTGGTGTAAATAATGCCGCTCTTGAGGAAGAAGTTTGCCAACTCGGCGCCCCCGGCAGGCTGACCGTCTGCGCAATCCCTCAAATCGAGAATTAGCTTCTGAGCTCCGGCCGAGATTAGAGTCTTGAGCTTTACTCGCGCCTGCTCCAGCGTCGGCGCTGCCAGAGATGAAACCTCCAGAACCCCAATCCGGGCATCCAGCATGCGCGAACCGGCAGCGACCACCTCGTCGCCCCTGCGAACCATTTCGATCTCAATCGGTTTCGTCTGGGCACCACGGAAAACCGTGACCTTGAACTTACTTCCTGGAGAGCCACGAAGCAGGCTGTCGGCTTCGAGGAGGCTTGCTTCTTCCACGTTAACTCCATCGATGGAAGTCACATAGTCCCCTGCTCTCATCCCTGCTTTCTCGGCCGGCCCGTTTCGTTCTGTCGCCACCACGCAAATGATGTTGGCGCGCTTGGAAAGTACCACTCCGACTTCCGCGGACTTATCTTTACGGGTATCCAGGGCTTGCGCCTGCTCTTTGGTCAGGTACGTACTATAGGGATCGAGAGCCTCGATCAGGCCTCGCATGGCTCCTTGCTGAACTTTGTTCATGTCCGGAGCCTCAACGTAATTGTTGTTGACTTGCCTCAGGGCATCCATGAACACGTTCAACGCCGGGTAAGCCTCATTCCCTCGTGCAGCGACCTTCGGATAAAACACCGCGGTCACCGCATAAAGGACAATCACCAAAGAACATACAAAGACGGCGATCTTACTTTTCTGCAGCATTGCACCTCCGTCAGCGCAGCATCTAAACCGAAACATTATATAGTATTCCGGCCATGACGGCAAACAATTCCGGGGATTTGAATTGTTGACGCCACAGTTCCGCTATGGTCCAATGACCCTGTGCGCCGCGGTCGGATCCTGGCATTAGACTTTGGCACCAAGAATGTGGGGCTTGCCACCAGTGACGAGCTCGGCATAGCGGTCCGTCCACTTCCCTCCATGCCCAATCGGAATCGCCGCGATCTGCTGCACCGGCTGAAGACGGCAGTAGAGGAACTGGCGATCGAGTCGCTTGTGATAGGAATTCCGCTCAACATGGACGGCAGCACCGGCGCAGCCGTAGAACGGGTTCAGCGCTTCATGCAACTCCTGCAAAAGAATTTGGGCCTCCCGCTCAGCGAGGTGGATGAGCGGCTTTCCACGGTCGAGGCCGCGGAAATCTGGAGAGGCATGAATGCACGGCAGCAAAAGAAATACCGGACACTGGACTCGCTGGCGGCTGCCATCATTCTGGAACGGTTTTTGAGGGAAGAGTAAAAAGTGCGACTCCGGCTTGCATGGCTGATATTCAGTCTCCTGGCTCTCACCGCACCCTTTGCATTCTGGATGAGGTACGAATTAGCTTCCCCGTATTATGGTCCCGCATCGGAGACTTTTGTCGACATTCCGCACGGGGCCGGAACCAACGAAATTGCAGCAGCGCTGGTTGCCGGCGGGGTGTTACGTCACAAACTGCCCTTCACTCTGGTTGTGCGCTGGAACCGATTGGGACGACATTTGCGGGCGGGCGAATATCGTTTCGTTGCGCCCGCGCGCCCGGCGCAGATCGTCCAGCGCCTGGTTCAAGGAGATGTTTTCTTCCGCACCCTCACCATACCTGAAGGCCTGACCGCCCGCGAGACCATTGCGCTTATGGCGCGCAACGGCTTTGGGAAGGAAAGCGATCTGTTGGAATTGGTCGGGCGGGTCGACTGGATCGCGGACCTTGACCGGCATGCAACTTCCCTCGAGGGTTATCTTTTCCCTGAAACCTACCGCTTTTCACGTCATGCCGCGCCCGAAGAAATGTTGAAAACCATGGTGGCACAGTTCCGCCAGAGGACATTGTCCATGCTTGCCGCCGATCGGCGGCCGGCTGGTTGGACGATCCCGGAAATTGTGACGCTGGCATCCATGATTGAAAAGGAAGCCAAGATCAAAGATGAACGCCAACTGGTGGCTTCCGTCCTGGTAAACCGTTTGCGCATCAAAATGCCCCTTGCATGCGATGCGACTATTATCTATGCCCTCAAGCAAGCTGGGACCTATGATGGAAATCTCCACAAGTCAGACATGAGAATAGCATCGCCGTACAATACTTATCTTCATCCCGGCTTGCCGCCAGGACCCATCGCCAATCCTGGGATCGAGTCGCTTCAGGCGGCCCTGGCGCCGGCAGCAAGCGACTTTTTTTACTATGTATCGCGCAATGACGGCACGCACTTTTTTTCCAAGGACCTGCAATCGCACCTCCTGGCCGTGGCGCGTTTCCAGAAGCATAGGTGAAGCTGCCTGAAAGTTTTCCCGTGAAAACAACTGGCCAGAAATAGAGCCGAGTTTTGCGCTTGCCCCTCTTTTGTTGACTTGACCGGATGACGATGCTAGGATTTTCCCATGCAAGCAAAGCCATTAATTTTTCAACATGTTAAAGTACTTCGGACCCTGCAGGTTGTGGTCCTGTTAGCGCTGACGGCGCTTGCCTCACCGGCGTCCGCCCAGATCCAGAAACCATCTCTTCCGGATCCGATCAAGTTCATCAACAAGCGTGACATGGTCATGCGTGCCTCGCGTGCCGTTCTCGAGGAATTGGGTTACCGCATTGAACTCGAAGACCCAAAAAACGGACGCCTGGTCACCCGGCCCTACGAGTTTGTTTCGGGCGCCCTCACGTCCTCGGAAATCGACAAGGTCGCGAGCAAGACCGATTCAATGACCGGAAGCTGGCTCAGGGCCACCTATGTAGTCGAAGCCACATTCGAAATTGTAACGCCGACCGAGACTCTGGTTACCGTTCGAACTCAGATGCAAGGATTGAACCGGGAGTCGGACGGAACGGAAAAATGGATTCCGTTACAGTCTCTCGGCTCGGTGGAAAAGCGGGTCTTGGGCAAGATCAGTATGAAACTACTGGGAACCGAGCCCCAGTTCAAAGACAACAAGGGTTTCTGGGGCAAGAAGCCTGCGCCACCAACGCCGATAAAAAAACAACCTGCTGCCTAGTCTGATGCCAACTCTGCCGCTGACCTACAATCCGCTCTTTGCCCGCATTGGATTGGTGCTGCTGTGTTTGTTATTGGTGACTGCCTATCTTTTCTATCAATCGTACCGCATGCGCAAAGCGCGGAAACCCTTGCCCGCCGCGCAAAGTTCTTCCGGGCAGGCGGATCAGCACTTGTTTGAGCATTCGGTTCGCCCCGGCTCTTCCCTGCTCAGCGAAATCATGCGCGCCGCTCTCATTTTGCTTGCCATCTGCATCGCCGCAGCGTTCGTTCTGATCCTGGTCCCTGAGGGAACGATCGACCGCATGGCGCAGAATCTACGACTCAAGAGCGGCCAGCTACCTCCTCAAGAAAGGATCTCGCTTCTTTACCTTGGCGATGAGGCTAAGGGGAAGGAGTTCCATATTCGAGGTGTGATCCGCAACATCTCCACCCAACCAATCGAGAAACTAGACGCCACCGTGCGTCTCTACGCCCCGGATGGCAGCCTGTTGGAAACAGCCGTGGTGCGCATGGATATGGAAACGATCGCGCCCGATGCAACTTCTTCCTTCCACCTGACCTATCCGGACTATGCGGGCCAGTTCGGGAGTTATGCTGTCGATTTCAAGCTGCGCCAAGGGGATGCCATGCCGTTCAAAGACATGCGCCGCGGCGGCTGAGCACATCGGTTATTATTCCCGTCTATGCGAAGTACCTACAGCCTTCTGCATTTGATACCTTACCTACGCAGGTACCGTGCCAAATTATCGCTCGGTTTCCTCATGGTCATCTGCACGGTAACGGCCAGCATGATTTCCCCGTGGGTGCTGAAGTATGTGGTGGATGACATTCAGGCCGCGTTCGCGCCCGAAAAACTTCCCGATTACGCGGGTCTCATTCTTGGCGTTTCGGTCGTCGAAGGCTTTTTCCGCTTCTGGATGCGCAAAATTCTGATCGGGGTCAGCCGCGACATCGAATACGACTTACGCAACGACTTTTTTGCGCATCTGCAAAAGCTGTCGCTCTCCTTTTTTCAGACGCACAGCACGGGCGACGTCATGTCTCGCGCCACGAATGATCTTAACGCTGTGCGGTCGGTGCTGGGTCCCGGAATCATGTATTCGGTCACAACCCTGGTGACTGTGGTTGCCGCAACCGCCATCTTATTCCGCTTGAATTGGAAGCTCACGCTCCTGGCCTACATTCCCCTGGCGCTGGCTTCCGCAGGGGTAAAAAAGTTCGGCCGCCAGATTCACGATCGCTTCGAGAGCATCCAGGAGCAGTTTTCGCATATCAGCACCAGAGTGCAGGAAAATCTCTCCGGAATACGCGTGGTTAAGGCATTTGCCCGCGAGGCCTCCGAGATCGAGGTATTCAAGCGACTGAACGAAGATTATGTCAGGCGCAGCGTTTCGCTGATCCGGCTGTGGGGAATCTTTTACCCGATGATGACCGCACTCATCGGTCTGTCATCGGTGGCGTTGCTCTGGTACGGCGGCCGCGAAGTTGTCCATGGAAAACTCACCCTGGGTGAGTTTGTCGCCTTCCTGGGTTACCTGTCGATGCTGACCTGGCCCACGATTGCCACCGGGTGGGTAATTAATATCTTTCAGCGCGGGGCTGCATCCATGGATCGCATCCTGCGCATACTCGAGACGGAGCCTGACATCGAGGATATGCCTGCCTGCGCCACTCCAAGCGTGGTGCAGGGAGCGCTCGAAATTCGCAACCTTTCCTTTCAATACCCGAATTCCAAGAGGACGGTATTGCGTAGCATCAGCCTGACGCTCCCAGCCGGCCGCACCTTGGCAATCGTCGGCCGGACTGGAAGTGGCAAATCGACGCTCGTGAATCTGATCCTGCGGCTGTTCGATCCACCGGAAGGGACGGTATTCGTGGACGGGCGCGACATACGCCATTGGCCGCTCCAAGCCCTGCGCCACATCGTGGGCTATGTGCCCCAGGAAACATTCCTGTTCTCCGACACCATCCGAGCGAACATCGCCTTCGGCAGACACGATGGGATCTCCGACCAAGAAGCAGAATGGGCCACACGGATTTCGGCAATCGACAGCGACATCCTCAGCTTTCCTCAAGGACATCGGACTTTTGTCGGGGAACGCGGCATCACATTGTCGGGAGGACAAAAACAACGCGTCGCCATCAGCCGCGCTGTGGTCAAAACTCCAAAGATCCTGATTCTGGACGACTCGCTTTCCAGCGTGGATACCTATACGGAAGAACGGATTTTGCAGGGCCTGCAGGATGTCATGAAAGATCGCACCACCATTCTGGTCTCACATCGAATCTCGACAGTGAAGAACGCACATCAGATCATCGTCCTGCAGGATGGAGCCATCGTGGAACAAGGCACTCACGATACTCTGATGGCGCGTGAAGGAACCTACGCGGCGCTTTATCAGAAGCAATTGCTCGAAGAGGAGCTGGCATCCGCATGATCCATAAGGATGCTTGAGAAAATGGCCGCAGATCAGCACGAAGAACAGGTACTGGGAAAAGCTTACGATGCGCCACTGATGCGGCGCCTCCTGCGTTATATCTGGCCGTATCGCGGCGCTGCGGCGTTGGCTTTCCTCTACATCATTCTGGGCTCGGCGCTCTCGGTGCTGCCGCCGTGGCTCACCAAACTCGCCATCGACCGCTACATCCGGACTTCCGACCTCGCCGGATTGAATGAAATCGCCGGCCTGTACATCCTGGCGCTGCTCGGGACCTTCATTTTCAGCTACGGCCAGACCTGGGTGCTGAACCTGATGGGCCAGAAGATCATGTACGATCTCCGCATGGAGATCTTTGGGCATCTGCAGAAGCTGGATGTCGCATTCTTCGATAAGAATCCGGTGGGCAGGCTGATGACACGCGTCACCACGGATGTGGACGCCCTGAACGAGCTGTTTACCGCCGGCGTGATTTCCGTATTCGGGGACATCTTTACGCTTGCCGGAATCGTGGTTATTCTGTTCCTGCTCAATTATCAGCTGGCTCTGGCAATTTTCTCGGTCATTCCGCTTCTCTTCCTGGTGAGCTTCCTCTTTAAAATCAAAGTGCGCGAATCGTACAGGCGCGTTCGCACTGCGATTGCGCGCATCAATTCATTTCTGCAGGAGAACATCACCGGGACTGCGGTCATACAAAGTTTCGGGCAGGAAAAGCGGCAGTATCGCAGATTCACAGAAATCAACCGCGAGCACCTCGATGCCAACCTGCAGTCGATTTTTTACTATGCGCTATTCTATCCGCTGCTCGAATTGGTGGGAGCGCTCGCCGTCGCCCTTGTAATCTGGTACGGCGGTCTCAAGGTTTTTGCAGGAAGCCTGACTTTGGGTGCTCTCGTCGCTTTTGTGCAATACTCGGACCGCTTCTTCCGCCCAATTTCTGATTTGAGCGAAAAATACACGATCCTGCAGGCGGCCATGGCATCGTCTGAGCGCACCTTCAAGCTATTGGATACGGCTCCCATCATTGCATCGCCGCACCAGCCGAAAGCGGCCTCTGTGGACAAAGGCTCCCTCGACTTCCGCCATGTGACGTTTTCCTACAATCAGGGTGAGCCGGTTCTCCAGGACGTATCCTTTGAGGTACGGCCCGGAGAGAAGCTTGCTCTCGTAGGTGCTACCGGCGCCGGGAAGACTACCATTATTTCCCTGCTGAGCAGGTTTTACGAAGTCGACAAGGGACAGATTCTCGTCGATGGGATCGATGTGCGAGATTATGATCTCCAAGGATTGCGGAGGTCGATCGGCGTCGTCCTTCAGGATGTATTTCTTTTCTCTGGAAGCGTCGCCGAGAACATCCGCCTCGGGAACGCTCGCATCCCCGACAATGAGGTGGAACATGCGGCCGAGACCGTCCATGCCTCCAGCTTCATCCACCGTTTGTCCTATCAGTACCGCACCGAGATAGGTGAGCGCGGCTCATCTCTGTCCGTTGGCCAGAAGCAGCTGCTCGCCTTTGCACGCGCGCTCGCCCACGATCCCAAGATCCTGGTGCTCGACGAAGCTACGTCCAGCATTGATACCGAGACGGAGTTATTGATCCGAGACGCTCTCGAGAAGCTCATGGCTGGAAGGACCTCGATAATAATCGCCCACAGGCTCTCCACCATCCAGAATGCCGATCGCATCCTTGTCCTGCATCGAGGTCGCGTTCGCGAATTGGGCACGCATCAGGAATTGCTCAAGCAGAAGGGCCTCTACTGGAAACTCTACCAACTCCAATACAAGGATCAGCTGGTAAGCCCAACGGAGCCCTAGATTATCAGTGCTGAGTATTGAGGAAGGTGGCAACGCCGCACCGGTCATTTTTAATGCCTGTTACTCAGCACTTAAATCAACGGGCGCCTTTTCCCAGGAGAACTACAGGGAAAGTGCGGAGGAGGATTTTGACGTCCAGCAGCAGCGACCAATTGTCAATGTAGTGCAGGTCGAGCTTCATCCACTCGTGGAAATCGATCTCATTGCGCCCCGATACCTGCCACAGGCATGTGATCCCCGGCTTAACCGACAATCTGCGTCTCTGCCAACGCGAGTACTCCCTGACCTCTTCAGGCAACGGTGCGCGCGGTCCGACAAGGCTCATGTCGCCTTTCAGGACGTTCCAGAATTGGGGCAATTCGTCGATCGAACTCTTGCGCAAATACCGGCCTAGCGGGGTTACGCGCGGGTCATTCCGCATTTTGAAAACCGGCCCGTCCATCTCGTTGAGATGCTTGATCTCCCACAGCACGTCTTCCGCACCTTCCCTCATACTGCGAAACTTGTAGAGCACAAACCGCCGTCCGTACAGGCCACAGCGCACCTGCCGGTAGATCATCGGCCCTTTCGACGTCAGCTTGATGAGGATGCCGACAAGAGCCATAAACGGGAACAAAACGATCAATAGAATCGCCGACAGAACGATGTCCATGACCCTCTTCACGAACAGCGAAAAGGCGTGGTCCGGGGTCGCGCTGAAGGTAAGAAGCGGGATGTTTTCGAGAAACTCCATCGAAACATTTGAGACTTTGGCAGGAAAGAGGTCAATGGCAACACGGGTGCGGATCCCCTGTTCCTTGCAAATCTCCAAAATCCCATCGAGGCTGTCGAGATCGCTGGGTTTGCTACCCACAAAAATAATCTCATCCACAACATTTTCTTCGACGATCTGCGGGAGATCCGCGATCGTTCCCAAAATCTTTAGGCCGGGGCTCACATAATCTTGCCGGTCCCTTTCGATGTAGCCGAGGATCTTCAATCCCCAATCGGAGTAACGCGAGACCAGATCCCCCATCTCTTTAGCTTTGTCACCGCTACCGACAATCAGGATGCTGCGGCGGCTTTGGGCCGTGTGACTGAGCTTTCGTCCCTTCAGGGTTACAACCACACGAGGCAGTGAAAGCAGTGCGGCTTGCGCCAGAACAAAGAGCGCGGTGAGCGGGCGGCTGAGGTCGAGTTTTATCGCGAAGGAGAGGAATCCCAAAAACAATCCCAGCAGCACAGAGCTTTCCAGGATCGTCCAGATTCTCTCCCAATCCGAGCGCCGAATGGTCAGACGGTAGAGTCCGAGCGAGGTGGCGGTTGCTGCCCACCAGGCGGTCGAAAGTCCAACCACCCACCAATAAGCCAAAAGGGGATGCAACTCCGGGTTCAAAAGATGGATTAGGCTGGCAGGCGTCAGAACCTCCAGATGCAGGCGAGCCCAGTATGCAATGACAAACGCCAGGCAGGTTAAAACCACATCAGAGATAAACTGCAGCAAAGTAAATAACCTGGCGTGCTCCCGAAACATGATACTTTTTCCTGACGCAAATCCAGTGGTAACGCTGTGGAGCCTT